>NZ_RZOT01000138.1:0-11717 GCF_003999085.1 Mesorhizobium sp. M4A.F.Ca.ET.090.04.2.1 | reverse complement strand
GCGGCAGGCCGGTCTGGCGCGCCGCCGCGATATGAGTGCGAAAACCTTGCGCCTGCGCATCGCGCGGGGCGCGGTCGTAGAAATAGTCGAGCCCGGCCTCGCCGATCGCCACCACCTTTGGGTGCGCGGAAAGGCGCACCAGCTCGTCGGCGGTCACGTCGAGTTCTTCCGCCGCATTGTGTGGATGGGTGCCGACCGAGCAATAGACCTCATCAAAAGTCTCAGCAATTTCAAGTATTTGCTGAAACCGCCTCACACGTGTCGAGATCGTCACCATGCGGCCGATGCCGGCCGCGAGGGCGCGGGCGACGATGGCCGCCCGCTCCTCGGCGAAGTCCGGAAAGTCGAGATGGCAATGACTGTCGACCAGCATCAGGCTTTGGCATCCTGCTCGACATAACGCGGGAACACGCCCTCGGGCGCCGGCAGGGCCGTGCCCGGCACCAGCGCATGGTCGGCATGGACATGCTCGAAATTGCGCTTGTCCGCCGGTACCGCCAGCAGGTCGAGCAGCTTCGCGGCAGATCCCGGAATGAAGGGCTGGCACAGCACCGTCACCCGCCGGACGAGTTCTGCCGTTGTCCACAGCACCGTCTCCATGCGCACGGGATCGGTTTTCCGCAGCGCCCAGGGTTCCTGGGAAGCAAAATAGCGATCGGCTTCCGCCACCACGCCGAAAATCGCCGCCAGCGCCAGATGGATGCCCTGCTCCGCCATCGCCTTGCGTGCCGTCGCCAGCGCTTCGACCGCCTGATCGAGGATGGCGCCGTCGGCCTCCGTCAATTCGCCGCGCTTCGGCACCACGCCGCCGCAGTTCTTGGCGATCATCGACAGCGAGCGCTGCGCCAGATTGCCGAGCCCGTTGGCGAGATCCGCGTTGGTGCGGTTGACGATCGCTTCATGGCTGTAGTTGCCGTCCTGTCCGAATGGCACCTCGCGCAGGAAGAAATAGCGCACCTGGTCGACGCCGTAGTGCTCGGCCATGGTGAACGGGTCGATGACGTTGCCGACCGACTTCGACATCTTCTCGCCGCGGTTGAACAGGAAGCCGTGGCCGAAGACGCGCTTGGGCAGCGGGATTCCCGCCGACATCAGGAAGGCCGGCCAATAGACGGCATGGAAGCGCACGATGTCCTTGCCGATGATGTGCGCATCCGCCGGCCAGAATTTCCAATTCTCAGCGTTTTCATCGGGATAGCCGAGGCCGGTGATGTAGTTGGTCAAGGCGTCGACCCACACATACATCACGTGCTTCTCGTCGCCGGGCACCGGCACGCCCCAGTCGAAAGTGGTGCGCGAGACCGACAGGTCCTTCAGCCCCGACTTGACGAAACTCATCACCTCGTTGCGCCGCTCTGCGGGGCCGATGAAGTCGGGCTGGCTTTCGTAAAGCGCTGTGAGCTTGTCCTGATAGGCCGAAAGCCGGAAGAAATAGCTCTCTTCCTCGACCCATTCGACCGGCGTCCCCTGCGGCCCGTAGCGGACGTTGTCGGCCCGAACCTCGGTCTCCTCCTCGCCGTAATAGGCCTCGTCGCGCACCGAATACCAGCCGGCATAGCCGCCCTTGTAGATATCGCCATTGGCGGCCATCGCCTTCCAGATCGCCTGCGAGGACGCGTAGTGGCGCTCCTCGGTGGTGCGGATGAAATCATCATTGGAGGCGTTGAGCACCGCCGCCATGCGCCTGAATTCGGCCGAGTTGCGGTCGGCGAGTTCGCGCGGCGAGAGGCCATCCTTGCGCGCCGTCTGCAGCATCTTGATGCCGTGCTCGTCGGTGCCGGTGAGGAAGAAGACCTGCTTGCCATCAAGGCGCTGGAAGCGGGCGAGCGCGTCGGTGGCGATCAGCTCGTAGGCATGGCCGATATGCGGCTTGCCGTTCGGGTAGGATATCGCGGTCGTGATGTAGAATGTGTCGCGTGACATGAATGAACCGTCATGAAAGTCTGAATGTGAGTTGTGGGGGTGGATATCCTATCGGCATGGCGATTGCCATCCCGAGCGGGCCATCACATTCGCATCGCAGAATTCAGGCGGTCGATCATGATCAGAGCGTGCTGCTTCTTGTCGAGATTGTAGGTCTCGGTCTCAGATATAGCGTTCTGGGCTTCCTGCCAAGCTTCGGACAGGGCTTTGGCCCGCGCCAGATCGCCGGCGAGTGCCGCCTCGCTGGCGCGTGAGGACAACAGGTCAAGCGCGTGTCGGTTGAAGATGTCGAACTGGATCGCCTGGTCGCGGCCGGCAACCGCCTCGGCAAGCCGGTGGGCGCCGGCGACGTCGCCCTTCCTCGCCGCAACCAGGGCGTCGAGCGCGGCCGCGATCTCCAGCCCGCCATATTGGGTCAGAAGGATCGCGTTGCGGGCGCTGCCGCCTGCCCGCTCCGCAAGTGCCGCGCGCGCAGCCGGCTCCTCGGGTGGCGGCGGCTCGATGCCTTGCAGAACGGTCATCAACTCCTCGTCGCCGAGCGGCGTCAGCCGCACCATCTGGCAGCGCGACCGGATGGTCGGCAAAAGGCTGCCCGGCGCATGCACGATCAGGATGAACAGCGTGCGCGCCGGCGGCTCCTCCAGATTCTTCAGCAAGGCATTGGCGGCATTGGTGTTCATGTCGTCGGCCGGGTCGACGATAACGATGCGGTAGCTGCCGTCGTGCGAGGTCATCGACAGGAAGCGGCTGACCTTGCGGATCTCGTCCACGGTGACGACCGTCTTGAAGCTCTTGGTCTTGTCGTTGGCCGGCCGGGTCAGGTGCAGCACCGAAGGATGCGCCCCCGTGGCGATCTGGCGAAACAAGGATGAGGCCGGGTCAGGTTGGGCGATCGTCTCCGGCGCCCGCTCGAAGGCCGGATGCCTTAGGAGATGATGCGCAAGGTGAAAGGCCAGCGTCGCCTTGCCGATGCCGACCGGCCCGGCAAGGATCAATGCGTGCGGCAGCTTGCCGGCGCGATAGGCCGCCACGAGCATGGATGCCGCCTGATGGTGGCCGACAAGGCGAGCCGTCTCGGACGGTTCCGGCACGCCGTCCAGCGTGTCGTGCTGCTCGGGGGCGATGCGTTCGAAGATCATGCCGTCGCTGTCTGCCGCTTCTCGGCCGGCGTTATCGTCTCCAGCGCCGCGAAGACGGCGGCGGTGACGACATTCTCAACCGTCTCTGGGTCGGCGGAGGCGTCGACGACTATGCAACGCTCTGGCTCGGCCTCGGCGATGGCGAGAAAGGCCTCGCGCCGGCGGCGATGGATATCGAGCGTTTCCTTCTCGAAGCGGTCGGGGCCGTCATTGGCGCCGCGGCGGGCGGTGGCGCGCCGCAGGCCCTCGATGGGATCGATGTCGAAGATCAGCGTCATGTCGGGCACCATGCCGTTGATGGCGACCTCCTCCAGCGTCGCCATGAAGGCTGGATCGAGACCACCAGTGACGCCCTGGTAGACACGCGAGGAATCGATGAAGCGGTCGCAGAGCACGATCGACCCGCGCTCGACCGCCGGCCGGATGACCTGCTCGACATGGTCGGAACGGGCGGCGGCGAACAGCAGCGCCTCCATCTTGGGGCCGAAGGGCTCGGCGGCGCCGGAAAGCAGCACATGCCGCACCGCCTCGGCGCCCGGCGAGCCGCCGGGCTCGCGGGTGACGAGGACGTCATATTTCTTGGCGCGCATCCGCTTTGCCAGCCGCTCGATCTGCGTCGACTTGCCTGCCCCCTCGCCGCCTTCGAAGGTGATGAAAAATCCGCTCGTCACCGGAAAAAGCCTCTGCCCATGCTGGACGCTGTCATAGCCCTCGTCCGATAAAAGGTCTATGCGCTAACGCAGCCAGCCGACGGCCAGTTCCTTGGCGGCATCGAGCGCGCGCTGCGGCAGCGTGCCGACGCCGACCGTTTCGGCGGCGAAAAGCGGCGTCTCCTGGCTCAGCGTGTCGCCGATCCAGACGCGCAGCTTGCCCACCGGCTGCCCCTCCTCCACAGGCGCCGAGACCGGCCCGTCATAGACGATTCTTGCGGTCAGCTTGTCGCGGTTGGCGATCGGCAGGAAAATATCGATCGGTCCTTTCGCCTTGAGCGCCACGCCGGATTTGGCGCCGCCGAACACTTGGGCCTCGCCGACCACCTCGTCCTTGGCAAAGATCTCGGTCTTCTGGAATGAGCGGACGCCCCAGTCGAGCAGCTTGCGCGCCTCCTCGGAGCGTTCGCGATCACTCGCCAGCCCGCTCATCGCGACGATGACGCGGGTACCGTTGTGGCTGGCCGAGCCGACAATGCCGAAGCCAGCCGCCTCGCTCATGCCGGCGACGAAGCCATCGGCCTCGATGCCCATGGCCAATAGCGGGTTTCGATTCTTCTGGGTGATCTTGTTCCAGGTGAAATCCGCCTGGCCGTAGTAGCGATAGAAATCGGGGTAGTCGCGCCAGATATGCAGCGCCAGCTGCGCAAGCTCCCGAACCGTCGTCTGCTGGCCGTCTGCCGGCAGGCCGGTGGCGTTCACGAAGGTCGATTTCTGCAGGCCGAGTTCGCGGGCGCGCTCGGTCATCTGCACGGCGAAATTGGCCTCCGAGCCGGCCATGCCCTCGGCCAGCACGATGCAGCCGTCATTGGCGGCCTGCACCGTCACGCCTTGGATCAGGTCCTCGACGCGAACCGGCGATTTGAGCTTGGCGAACATGGTCGATGTGCCGGACGGCGCGCCGCCGGTGCGCCAGGCGTTCTCGCTGACCAGGAACGTGTCGTTGATCGTCATGCGGCCGGACTTGATGGCGTTGAAGACCACTTCCATCGTCATCAGCTTGGCCATCGAGGCCGGCGGGATGGGCTTGTCGGCATCCTTGGCGAACAGCACGGTGCCGGTGTCGGCATCGATCATGAAGGCTTGCGCCGCCTTGGTTTCGAAAAGCTGTGCGTTGGCCGGGATCAGGGAAAGCAGCAACAGGCAAAGCCCAGCGAGGGGCGGAAAAAGGCGAAACTGCATAAGGGCTCGACCCGTTAGCCGGTATTGGCAGGGGCAAAGCTATCAGGCTTTTTTCCGGCGGATCAACCGTGCGATCGAAATAGATCAGTCGCGCACGACAAGCGCGTCCGGCGCGCCGTGCGACCAGGCCGCCTTCAGCACGTCATCGACGCTGCCATGGCCGTCCGGATAGACGTTGACCGCATACCAGTCGTTGCCATCGAGCTCGGTGCGCTGGATTTCGGTCCTGCCGAAAGGCTTGAGCGCCGCCGCCACGCGTTTTGCCTCGGCCGCATCATCGAAGGAGCCGGCGGCGACATAGTCGGCGGCGGCCGGCGATGTCGAATTGGATCTCTTCCACGATTGCAGAATGTCCGAGGGCGACATGCCCGCACCGTCGAAGGCGGCGAAGACGTCGGCGCGTCCGACGCGCTCGTCGGCATAGGAGAGCGAGGCCATGGCGAAGGGCGAATTCGGCGGCAAATTGATCTCCGGCCGCTCCGGCACGATCGGTCCAAAATCTGGCAGTATGACATCGCTGGCGCCCTGCGCCGACGTCGCCGGCTGATCCGACAGGGCGGGCTGGGCGGCAGGGGCATCCCCGGAATTGGTCAATTGCCCCGGGAACGGCACGGCGGCGGCAGGCGCGTCGACCGACAGGCTCGGCATCGGGCCGTTCATGGCCACCATCACGCCGGTCGGTAAGCCGTCCGACGGATCCGGCCGGTTATTGCCAGGATGGTATGAGGCAATCAGATACTGGTCGTCATCGCCGTCGAGCGGCGCTCGCCCGACATATTCGACCTTCACCTTGGCCGTGCCGACCTTGTCATAGTCGAGCATTTGCGCGGCTCGCTCCGAAACGTCGATGATGCGGCCTTCATGGTATGGGCCGCGGTCGTTGACGCGCACGATGACCGAACTGCCGGTTTCGAGGTTGGTGACGCGGGCGTAGCTCGGCAGCGGCATCGTCGGATGCGCCGCCGTAAGTTGCATCGTGTCATAGACTTCGCCGTTGGCAGTCAGCCGGCCGTGGAAGGCATCGCCATACCAGGATGCCAGGCCGACCTTGCGGTAGCGCTTGTCTTCCTTGGGATAATACCATTTGCCGCGCACCTGGTAGGGCTTGCCGAGTTGGTCGCGGCCGCCGCCGCGCCGCATGAAGGCAACGCGCGGGCTTGCCTTCACGCCATATTCGGTTTCGGCGAAATACTCCTTCGAGCGCGGCCTCTTGTCGATCATCGCCTTCGGCTGCGGCGTCGAGGTGCAGGCGGCAAGCAGCACCGCCGATATGGCGCACAGTGCAAGAGCTGGAGCGCGACGTAGACGCGGGCGCGCCGAAATCTGCATTGTTATGATGTCCCCTACAGTCTCGCCACCAGCTGAACGTCAGCGGAGCCAAAGCACCTGCCCGACACTTTGCCAGCGACACCCGGATCCCCAATCCCCTTGTGCGCAGGAATTGCTTATCACGGTATTAACCGATTGTGGTCGGAAGGCGGCGAGATTGTGGCAAGGCCTGTACCGGCGTGGCCGTGAACGCCGAGCGAGGCAATGCCAGCGACTTGATTGGCCAGTTGACCGCTGCCATCGCAGCAAAGGCGGAACAAAACTATGGCGCCGGCGTAGTCCCGGCGCCTCGAAGGCTCTCAGACCGGCCCACAGTCCAGAAGGTGCTTGGCGCCAACGCGCTCGTCAGGCCGGCGGTTGCTGGGAAGACGGAGCCACCTGCGCCGTAACGTGCGACAGCCTCTCGCGCTTGGTCAAAATCGGCTTTTCGTAAATCTTCTTCATGATTCCCTTTACCCCGAAAGATCCACTACGCCACAGATTGGTCGGGCGTGTGCCACATTGTCAATCAGGCTGGGCCGATTTGGCGGGATACTGTTGCATTTCGGCAAATATATCGAGCGACGATCCGACGCGGGTGGCAGGTCTTGGCGCCACGCACTAGGGAAGTGCGGTGGAAATGACCTCCCGCGTCTGGCGCGCCAAAAAACATAGACACCCCAGTGATTGGCACGATAGAGGGATGGCCGAGCAGTTTAAGGCCACGGTCTTGAAACGTGGTGAAAGCTTTCCCGCCTGTTATCAGCGGTCTTGAATAGCCGGCGCCAAATGAACAGCCCGCAACCTGCGGCAGCAGGCGCATCGGAACCCCTCACGCAAAATTTGAACTCGATTCAAATAGCGGAAGGCGCTTCCGTTCCATTAGCCAGTGCTGATTTAGAAATCTGCGACGTATTAACCGTTCGTAGACCGCGCTGTCCTATTCTGAGACAGCGCGGTCAACCAACTACCCCTGGCTGCGCAGGCGGCTCCGGCTACCCACCCCCAACGCCGGTCGGAGCCGCCACCCTCTCTTTTGATACCAGCGATGGTTGAATTAACTGTTACCACACGTACTTTCTAACGTGCTCTCCCGATCGCTAGACTTTTAGGGAATCGCCGGCGCTCCCAAAACCCCTGTCCGATTTGGCGATCCCTGACGTCTGGACTCAACCGCCGAATGACGCATCCTGGTTCTTGGGGGCAAGGGACGAACGGCGAAAGCTTGCGTTTCGGCAAATGTACAGGCCGGCGCGGTTGACAGGTCTTCGCGCCACGCACTAGAGCAGTGCGGTGCGGTGCGGTGCGGTGCGGATGATGCCAACAGCAGGATCCGAAGGTCAACACAGGCACCAAAGTGATTGAAAGATCACGATGGAGGGATGGCCGAGCGGTTTAAGGCACCGGTCTTGAAAACCGGCGTGGGCGCAAGTTCACCGTGGGTTCGAATCCCACTCCCTCCGCCAACATTCCTTCCCATAGTTGTTCATAGTTTCCCGCAAAGCCTTACAGACCGTGCGCTCTCATGCTCTTTGTCGTTCCCATGCTTTTCCAGTTTCTGCCGCGCCTACCCGGTGGAAGTCGGGTATAAAACCGGGTATCTTCCCTTGGAACCGGGTACTTCAAGGGGACGGCGATATGTTGACAGACACGCAATGCAGGGGCGCGAAGAAGGCGGACAAGGCTTATAAACTTACGGACGGCGGCGGGCTGCACCTGTTTGTTAGCACGGCAGGCGGTAAGCTATGGCGATTCCGGTACGAGTTCGGCGGAAAGGAAAAGCTGCTTTCTCTGGGCTCTTATCCCGACGTTTCCCTGGTAGCTGCGCGGAAGGCTCGCGATGACGCGAAGGACACGCTCAAGGCGGGCAAGGATCCCAGCATCACAAAGAAGCTGCGAAAGCTTGCCCATGTGACCAGCACGGCAAACACGTTCGAAGCTATTGGGCGTGAATGGTACGAATTGCAAAAACCGCAATGGGCTGAACGGCACGCCAGCGATGTGCTGGTGAGCTTGGAACGTGATGTCTTCCCGACCCTTGGCAACGTCCCGATCAAGGACATAACAGCCGCCGAGGTGTTGGCGTTGCTGCGGCCGATTGAAGTCCGCGGGGTAAAAAAAGGTGGCGCGGGCGGCGCAAAAGAAACCGCACGCCGCATCCGCCAGCGTATGTCAGCCATCTTTGTCTATGCCATAGCATCAGGTCGCGCCGACAACGACCCGGCGGCGGTCGTGAAGGGCGCGATGGCGCCGATGAAAAAGGGCAAGCAGCCCGCCATCATCGACTTGGACAAGGCGCGAGAAATGCTCGCCAAGGCCGAAGCGGAACCCGCCCATCCGGTGACGAAGCTTGCACTTCGCATTCTGGCCTTAACGGCAGTACGCCCCGGCACGTTGGCAACAACACCGTGGTCGGAATGGCTCGCCGCTGGCGACCTTTGGCAAATCCCCGCCGAACGAATGAAGTTGCGTCTTCAGCACAAGGACGATGAGGCTCGAGACCATCTCGTACCGCTATCCCGACAGGCGGTTGAAGCGATCGAGGCGCTGCGCGCGATATCGGGCCGTGGCCCGCTCGCCTTCCCCAATACCCGCCATGCTCATAAGCCCATGAGTGAGAATGCGATTGGCTATCTACTCAACCGCGCCGGCTATCACAGCAAGCACGTCCCGCACGGCTGGCGTGCCACGTTTTCGTCCGTGATGAACGAGCGTTTCCGGGCCGACAAGCCCGTGATCGACCTCATGCTGGCGCACGTACCGAAAGACAAGGTGGAAGGCGCCTATAACCGCGCGCTGCACTTAGAACGGCGGCGCGAATTGGCGCAGATTTGGGCCGACCTTGTTTTGGAAGGCGCTCGGCCGGCTAGCGACCTGCTGCTTGGACCTCGGCGCTAGACAAATCGGCTTTCACTGCGCCCGTCGCCATGGCACGATGAGAGCCTACGGGGAGAATCGCATGGCCGACCAAATGGAGTTCGATCAAAGCAAGGATCATATCGGTGGCAACTTCGAGTGGGACGTGGCGCCTAATTGCTGCGCATTACTGAAGGTTGCGGTGGAAGACGAGAAGTTTATCTTCGTCAGCAATTTTGCAAGCGATGGGAACAACTCATTCTATATGATGCCGGTCACCAGCGAAGGATATTTCGCTAGGGATAATGGCGTCGCAATAAGCCACTGTCCCTGGTGCGGGACAAAAATTGTGGGCAGAAAGAAGTACACTGCGAAGTCGACCTAGAGAATTCCCAGACTGTGATGTTATACGTCATGCGGTGCCTGCTGAAGCGGGCTTCGGAATTCAAGTGACAAGGGCTACTCCGGACTGGCGACGCAGGTAAAGAGAAAAGCCCGCCTCCCTTTCGGAAAGCGGGCTTCGCGCGGCACGTCGACTTTGGGTTACGGCTGATCAAAGGCCGCGCACTACTCGTGATCTCTTTGATGTCAGCACGTCGATTGGAATTCAAGCGTCGGCGCGAAGGCCACACATATAGAGCTCGTCGGCATCCAGTTCCGCCTGCTCCAAATCCCTCTCGGCGACTATCGCAACCGGCCATCGTCGTCGTAGACGTTTTCGACCTGCCAAAATCCAGTTGCCGCCGCCGGCGCCAGGACAAATGCCTTCCATCCATTGCCGTACTGAACGACCTGGCCAGGGGTGAATGTGCGTTGGGCTGCGTTAAACATATTGGCGACTCCTCGTTGCGCTTCGATGTTGAACGTCATATAACGATGTTTAACAACCGTCAACAACAATGTTTAACATCGTTCAACAGGAGTGCAAAATGGTCCGCGCAACGAGCATCGGGATACGGTTGTCCGAGGAGGTCAAGGCGGCGCTCGACAAGGCAGCCAGGGCGGACCGCCGAACAATCTCGGCATATGTCGAGCTTCTCATCGTTGCTGACCTTGAGGCCAAGGGCCTCTTGCCCAAGGCGGAATGAAGATAGGCGCGCCGTTGCTTTCGACGCTGGCGGCGCGCCTGACTACTGAAGCGTCAGCGGTCGGTCCTCTCGAAAACCAGTCGGCCCGATCCCGGCCAACCGTCGACCAGGCTAGTGGATTTGCCAGGATCCAGCAACCTTTTTCGGCAGCTAATTAGTCTCACTAAATTGGTAAATTGGTAAGATATACAATGGCTTGACGGCACCTCGTATGGCGTGCCATTCCCTACCGGCATGGGTGGGTTAGAAGACAAAATTTACACGGTCGACGAGGCCGCCGATTACCTGCGCTGGACGCGCCGCGGGATGATCAAGGTTGCGAAGCGTCACGGGCTCTGCATGGTCCGTGGGCGAGAGGTTACGCTCACTAAAGCTCACATACTCGGCACAATCGAAGCCCTGCGGCCAAAGCCGAGCGAGCCGCGCGCCTTGACTGTACGCGGACACATCGATCGCCAGCCAGTTGGCGGGTTGCGCGAAAGGTAAGGCGCCGCCCTGTCCGGCCGGGGGCTCTTTCCTGCTCTTCCGTTTCTTGTGTAATCTGCGCGATGCCGTCGGAGGTGCCCACTCCCATGCGGGATCTGGCCACTATCGAACCCCTCACGGCTATCCCTCCGGCCGGTTCGATCAACGTCCTTGGTTGAGGTTATCTGCGCTACCGGCAGCGCGACATGGTCGGCACGGCCGCGTGTCTGCTGATGGCAGGCATGCGCGCCTACATGCTGTTGCGCTAATGCGAAACCCGCTGCCGAGGGGACAGCAGCGGGCTTGGCTTCAAGGCTAGCCGGAAGAGGGGATTGGGACACAAGGGCATCCGGCCAGCCCCTTCAACGAGGGTGGCGATCGTTTGTTCCCATGCCGTTCGCATATATTTAGCAATCTCTTGACTAAACCGCCCTCGCCCCAGAATCGCCTGCATCACCGCTGGGCTTTTTAACCTCCAGAGGTATTGCTACAGGGCCTGTAGCCATTCCCCCTGCGGCTGGGTAAGTGCTCAATGGTTGGCCTTGCCGGGATGCCTGCCGCTGCCATTTGCTTGTTGAACGCTGCGGCCTCTTGCTCCGTATCGAATGGACGGGCGGTAGCCGTTCCATCGGGAGCAATGACAATAGCCAGGTATGGCAGGCCATTCGCTAGCGGGTGATAGACCGCATAGATCGTGCTGCGCTTCATTCCCTCATGCTATCGGGACTCAAAGACTTCGCCTAGCCTTGCGTTGAATGCAAAAGCCGATCCCGGTGAGCGACGTGCAGAAGCTGCATCTGCTCGAATAGGGTCAAAAGGTCTTCGGCTAAGTCTGCCCTAAAGCCCTTGTGATGGAAGTCGGCAACAATCTCGCGCTGGCGCGCAATGTGTCGCTCGCCCAAAAGCACGTGTTGCTCCAGCAGCGCTAGAACGGTTTCCCTCATCGCTAAGCTATATCAGGTTTCTCGCGCTTCTTATAGGGAGGTTCCGCCGCCCAAACGGAACATTTGCTCGCTCCTGGAGTTGGTCGGCATGGACCCTTGGAC
>NZ_RZOT01000137.1:0-11742 GCF_003999085.1 Mesorhizobium sp. M4A.F.Ca.ET.090.04.2.1 | reverse complement strand
ATCCTGATGATCTCCAGGCTGGAGGCCGGCTATTCCTCGGAGACCACCAGCCGGGTCGATCTCGCGGCAGCGGTCCGCGATGTCGTCGAGCTCTACGAGCCGGTGGCCGAAGAGGCCGGCGTCATCCTCGAGACCTCCGCGCCGCAGGCTTTTGCCGTCGACGGCAATCGCGAATTGATCGGCCAGGCGCTGTCCAACATCGTCGACAACGCGATCAAATATTCGGCCGACTCGACCGGTCAGCCCACAGTGCGCGTGGCGCTGGAGCGTGTCGGCCACGAAATCCGGCTCACCGTTTCCGACAATGGCCAGGGCATCCCCGATGATGCCGACCGCGCCAGGGTGACCGAGCGCTTCGTTAGGCTGGAGAAGAGCCGGTCGCAGCCGGGGTCGGGCCTGGGTCTCAGCCTCGCCAAGGCGATCATGCCTTTCCACAAGGGCAAGCTTGATCTTCTGCCCGCCGATCCCGGATTGTCCGTTATCATGAGTTTTCCCGCACGGGAGGACCACTGATGGCGGAGAAGATGGCCAAGAAGGCAGCGGAAACCGAATTGCAGTTGCGGCCGGCGATGGCGCTTCTGCCCCTGGACAAGGGGCGTGCCAGGCGGGAGTTGTCGGAGATCGCTGCCGCGGCCGGGGAAGAAGATCTGCCGCGGCTGGTCGAATTTCTCTCTGGCAAGGGGCAGCAGCAGGACCTGCTCGCCGCCATCTCCGACCTGTCGCCATTCCTGCGCGATACGGCGCGCCGGCGGCCGGCCATTCTTGACGCGCTGTTCGACCAGACCGTCGAGGCTAGGCTCAGCGACATAGGCGATGCGATCGCCCTTTCGGCACGCGCCGAGGCGGTCACCGAAAATGGCCTGATGATGGATCTCAGGCTGTTGAAGGCCGAGGCGCATTTCCTGATCGCGCTCGCCGATCTCGCAGGCGAGGCCGAGACGTCGCTGACGGTGCGCCGCCTCAGCGACCTGGCCGATGCCTGTACCCGCGCCGCCGTCGATTTCCTGCTGCGCGACGCGCACGAGCAGGGCAAGCTCAGGCTGCCGGATCCCGAAGATCCGGCGCGCCAGTCGGGCTGGGTACTGCTCGGCATGGGCAAGCTCGGCGCGCATGAGCTGAATTTTTCCTCCGACATCGACCTCGTCGTCTTCTTTGATCCGGCCGCGCCGGCGATTGTCGATCCGCTGGACGCGACGGAACTGTTCGCGCGCCTCACCCGCCGGCTGGTGCGGATCCTGCAGGACCGCACCGAGCACGGCTATGTCTTTCGTACCGATCTGAGGCTGCGGCCAGATCCCGGCTCGACGCCGCTGGCGATACCAGTCGAGGCGGCGCTTCACTATTACGAGGGGCGTGGCCAGAACTGGGAACGCGCCGCCATGATCAAGGGGCGCCCCGTGGCCGGCGATCTTGCCGCAGGCGCCGCCTTCCTCAAGGAATTGCAGCCCTATGTCTGGCGCAAATACATGGACTATGCGGCGATCGCCGACGTCCATTCGATCAAGCGCCAGATCCATGCCCACAAGGGCCATGGCGAGATCGCGGTCAAGGGCCACAACGTCAAGCTCGGCCGTGGCGGCATCCGCGAGATCGAGTTCTTCGTTCAGACCCAGCAACTGATCGCCGGCGGCCGCTTCCCGGAACTGCGTGGCCGTGAGACGGTGCCGATGCTCGGCCAGCTTGCCGCGCGCGGCTGGATCACCGCCGACGCGCGTGATGCGCTCGCCCGGCAATACTGGTTCCTGCGCAGCGTCGAGCACGCCATCCAGATGGTCGCGGACGAGCAGACGCATGTCCTGCCCGATAGCGACGAGGGGCTGCTGCGTATCGCCCTGATGCTCGGCTTTGCCGGAGAGGCGGAGTTCGCCGAGGCCTTCCGGGCCTCGCTGCAGCAGGTCGAGCGTCACTACGCGGCGCTGTTCGAGACCGCGCCGGAGCTTTCGGCCGGCGTCGGCAACCTGGTCTTCACCGGAGACGTCGACGATCCCGACACGCTGCAGACTTTGCACCGTCTCGGCTTCCATCGGCCGAGCGACATTTGCCGCGTCATTCGCGGCTGGCATTTCGGCCGCTACCGCGTCACCCAGTCGGCCGAAGCGCGCGAGCGGCTGACGGAATTGACGCCGGCGCTGCTCAAGGCCTTCGGCCAGACGCGCCGCGCCGACGAGGCGGTGATGCGTTTCGACGAGTTCCTCGCCGGCCTGCCCGCCGGCATCCAGCTCTTCTCGCTGCTCCAATCCAACCCCGCCTTGCTGCAGTTGATGGCGACCATCATGGGCGCCGCTCCCAGGCTCTCCGCCATCATCACGCGCCGGCCGCATGTCTTCGACGGCCTGCTCGATCCGGCGCTGCTCAGTGAACTGCCCGACCGCGCCTACCTGTCGGCGCGGCTGGCCGCCTTCATCGAAGGCGACCGCGCCTATGAGGACGTGCTCGACCGCTTGCGCATCTTTGCCTCGGAGCAGAAATTCCTGATCGGTGTGCGGTTGCTCGCCGGCTCGATCGATCCGACCCGTGCCGGCCGCGCCTTTTCCGATCTCGCCGATCTCACAATCGAGGCGGCATTGCAGGCGGTCAGCGCCGAGTTCGCAATGCGCCACGGCCGGATCGCAGGGGGGAGGGTGGCGTTGCTCGGCATGGGCAAGCTCGGCAGCCGCGAACTCACCGCCGGCTCCGACGTCGACCTCATCCTGCTATACGACCACGACGCGGATGCCGAGGAATCCGACGGCGAAAAGCCGCTGGCGCCTTCTCACTACTATACCCGCATGACGCAGCGCCTGATTGCCGCCGTTTCGGCGCCGACGGCGGAGGGAGTGCTCTACGAGCTCGACCTTCGCCTGCGCCCCTCCGGCAACAAGGGGCCGGTCGCCACTCATGTCGATGCTTTCAAGAAGTACCAGCGCCACGATGCCTGGACCTGGGAGCACATGGCGCTGGCGAGGGCCCGCACCATCGGCGGCGACGCGGCACTGTGCGCCGAGGTGGAAACAGAGGTGGCCGCGATCTTGGCCCTGCCGCGCGATGCCGCCAAGGTGATGGCCGATGCATCCGAGATGCGCGCCATGATCGAGAAGGAAAAGCCGCCGCGCGATCCCTGGGACATCAAGCTGATCCCCGGCGGCCTGATCGACCTCGAGTTCATCGCTCAGGTTGCGGTGCTCACCGGCCATGTCGCGGCCGGCCGCAGGGTGACGGCGACGGCCGACATCCTGGCAAGGCTGGCGCCCGACTTCGCCGGCGCCGATGTCAGGCAGCAGCTGTGCGATGCCTACGCGCTCTATCTGGCGCTGACCCAGATGATCAGGCTTTGCCTCACCGGTGAGATCCAGCGCGACGACGTGCCACCGGGGCTTTCAGATCTGCTTCTGGCGGTGACTGACGTGCCGGATTTCGCTGTTCTTGAAGCACATCTCAAGGAGACGTCGCCAAAGGTCAGACAGGATTTCGACCTTTTGCTGCGTGCGAAAAAATCATGATGGGCGGATGAACCTCAAGGCGGGAGCGTTGGAGCCGATGCGGAGAAAATCCGATGCTTAAACAAGGAGATAGGATGGCGGCCTGAATCTGATTGAGGAGGTTGCCGTCCTGGCATCGGGGGTGACGATGCAACAGGAGAAGACCAATGAGAAAGTCAACCAAGCTTGCCCTTGCTTTCGCAGCCCTTGCCGGCGCCGTCGGCACGACGGCCTATGCCGAAAATAACGCCAGCGCCAATATGCGTGACAACTTGATGTTACGCCTCGGCAAGGCGATGAAGGACTCTGACGGCCCCATCACCTTCGACCAGTTCTCTGACGCCATGGACTCGCGCCTGAAAAAGATGGTTGCTCAAAATGGCGGCAGGCTCACCGTTGCCGAACTCGCCGACGCGCTGGAGAAGGCGCGCTTCGAGCGCATGGCTAGGCGCATCATCGAGCGCTACGACACCAGGGGCGACGGCACGCTGACCGCCGACGACATCACTGGCCGCGAGAAGAAGCTGTTCGCCTTGCTGGACAAGAACAATGACGGCAAGATCGAAAAGGGCGAGCTGCCGAAGGGCGGCCGCTTCGGACGTCATCGGCAGTGGAATGGCGGTGACGGCGTGCAGTGAAGCTGAATGATCCGGATCCGGTGGGCTATGCTGCCGGATTCTCGAAAAGGCCTCGTTACTTCGCGCTGTCCCGCTAGCGTTGCCGAGGATTCCTACGGAAATCAATCAAGCCGCCGCCTTCACCGAAGGCGGCGCCTTCTTGAGCGGGATTCGCACCGACACGATCGTGCCGACGCCTTCGGTCGAGCGGATCTTCAGCGCGCCGCCCTGCAGCTCGGCCAGCGAGCGCGAGATGGCCAGGCCGAGGCCCGAGCCTGCATGGTTCTTTGAGAACTGGTTCTGCACCTGCTCGAAGGGCCGGCCAAGCTTGCTCAGCGCCGCTTTGGGGATGCCGCAGCCATTGTCCTCGATGGTCAGCACCAAGGCTCCTGAAGCGCTGCGCGCCCGGACAGAGATGTGGCCGCCCTGGCCGGTGAACTTCACGGCGTTGGACAGAAGGTTTATGGCGATCTGCTTGATCGCGCGGCGATCGGCGAAGAGCCGCATCGAATCGGCGATGCGGGTCTCCACCGTGATCGATTTCTCCGCCGCCTGCAGCGAGATGACGCGCACCGTCTCCTTGATCAGCGGGCAGAGGTCGATCTCCTCGCGGTCCATCGAGAACTGGCCGGCCTCGATCTTCGACATGTCGAGTATGTCGTTGATGACGCCGAGCAGGTATTTGCCGCTGCCGTTGATGTCGGTGGCATATTCTTCGTAGCGCGGCGAGCCGAGCGGCCCGAACAGGCCTTGTTCCATCAGCTCGGAGAAGCCAATGATGGCGTTGAGCGGCGTGCGCAGTTCGTGCGACATGTTGGCCAGGAATTCGGACTTCGCGCGGTTGGCCGCCTCGGCGCGCTCGGTCTCCTTCATGTATTTGCGGTTAAGCTCGACCAGCTCCCTGGCGCGTTCTTCTTCCGCCCGGCGGGCCAGGCTGAGGTCGTGGATGGTCGCCATTAACCGCCGCTCGCTATCGACCAGCTTTTCCTGATGCAGCTTGATCTGGGTGATGTCGGAGCCGACCGAGACGGTGCCGCCGTCCCTTGTCCTCAGTTCGTTGACCTGCAGCCAGCGGCCGTCGGCAAGCTGCCGCTCGAAGGTCGAGCCGCCCTGTGGGCCATTGGCGTTGGCCAGCCTGCGCTCCGAGGCGAAGGCCAGCATGCGTTCCTCGAGCACGGCGCGCGTCGCGCCCGGCATCACGTCGCGGTCCGACAGGCCGTTGTCCTTCTGGAACTTTGAATTGCACATGATCAGCCGCTCGGCGGCGTCCCAAAGCACGAAGGATTCGTTGATGTTCTCGATCGCGGTCCGCAAGCGCAGGTCCGCCGCCTCCGAGCGCAGCGCCAGGTGCCTCTGCTCGGTGACGTCGACGGCGATCCCGATCAGCTGGATTTCCGGCGCCTCCGGGTCGATCACCTGCGCTCTCGCGCGCATCCACACCCATTGCCCGTCGGCGTGCCGCATGCGGAACACCTGGTCGATGTGGTCGATCTCGCGCTCGACAATGCGATTGGCGAGTTCGAACAGGTCGCCGTCCTCCGGGTGGATGATCTCGTCGACCTCGCCGAAGGACAGCATGCTGTCGCAGGGTTCGTAGCCCAGCATGTCGTACATCGAGCGCGACCAGTACATCTTGCCGCGCACCATGTCCCAGTCCCACAGGCCGCAGCGGCCGCGCACCAGCGCCATGTCGATGCGCTGATGCGCCTCGAGGTAGATGCGGTCGGCGGCCTGGGCGCGCGCTGCCTGGCCGAAATAGGCGTAGAGGATGATGATCAGCACCCCGGCCGTCAGCACAAACAGTGTGACGTTGAGCGAGACGGTCTTGCGCCAGTTGTCGAAGACCGCATCCCGAGGCACCAGCGCGGCGGCGGCGTTCTTGCGGTCGCTGGTCAGGCTCACCGCCCCATACCAGTCTTTTCCGTCGATGCTGATATCCATGACGCCGGCCCGCTCGCCGAACATGAACAGCGGCTGGCCGCCCTGGACCAGGCTGTCCAGCGCGCGTCCCTGCCAGCCGCTCGACAGCGGCGACACGGCGATGATCTTGAAGTTGCCGTCGGTGATGGCAAGCACGTGGCTGCGGCCCATGGCCCCCTGGCGACCGGCACTCTCCATCAGGTCAGGCGCGGTCACTGAAGCGGCGTTTGGATCGGCGCTGATCGCGCTCGCCATCTGAGCGGCCGCCAGCGAAAGGATCGCCTTGGCGTCGCGTTCGACCTCGTCGCGCTCGTTCATCAGCGACAGCACGCGCAGCGCCGCGATGACGATCAGGAAGATGATGATGAGGGCAGGGATCGAGCGCCGAAGCCACGGCTCGGCCGCCAGCAGCCGCCTATAGGCGGGTTCGGCGATCAGCCGGGTGTTGCCGGCAAGCCCGTCGGCCCGCGCCCTGCGACGCTCAAAAGCCTTCCCTCCGGGCGCGCCCCACGCGTCCGCCTTGGCCATAAATGGCTACTCCCCGAATTCCGTATGCTTGATGGTCCGGTTACGCCGCACGCCCGAATCGTCATTAAAGAATCAAAGGTGATTCGCCTTGTCCAGAGGCGCGGCCAAAAAAGATTAAAAGTTGATTGAAATTCGTCCTTTCCTCCCACAGGAAGAAAGGGAAAGCCCTTACGCCAAAGTCCGCTCGACGATATCCCTGAGATCGGCCGACAGCTTATCCGCGGCGGCCATCGCAAGCAGCGCCTCCCTGGCCTTGGCCTGGCGCTTCGGTTCCAGCGAGCGCCAGGAGCGCAGCGCCGTCGCCAGCCTTGCCGCCAGTTGGGGGTTGCGCTTCTCGACCTCGAGCACGGTCTCGGTAAAGAAGCGGTAGCCCTCGCCGTCGGCGCGGTGGAAGCCGGTCTGGTTGGCGCTGGAGAAGGTGCCGACCAGGGCGCGCACCCGGTTGGGATTGGCCATCGAGAAGGCAGGGTGACCGGTCAGCGCGCGCACCGCCTCGACGGTCCGCGGGCCGGGCACGCCGGCCTGGATCTGAAACCATTTGTCCATGACCAGCGCATCGCCGCCGTACTTCGCTTCGAAAGCGGCCAGCGCCTCGACCGCTTGACGCGAGCCGGCATGCCGATGCGCGAGCACGGTCAGTGCGGCGGCGCGATCGGTCATGTTGCTGGCGGAGCGGAAGTGACTGGCGGCGAGCGCGGCGCCTTCCGGCAGCAGCGCCAGATAGTCGAGCAGGATGTTGCGCATCGCGCGGCGTCCGGCGCTCGAGGCATTGGGGCTGAACGGCCCCTTGTCGGCAAGCCGTTCATAGAGGTCGGAGAAGCTATCGCGGTTCGGCTTGGCGATCGCCAGGGCCAGCGCCTCGCGTGCTGCGAAGATGGCGTCGGGGTCGATGCCCTTGCCGATGTCGCGGGCGATGTCGGCCTCGCTGGGGAGCGACAACGCCAGAGCCCGATAGGCCGGCTCCAGCGTCTCGTCGACGGCGATCTTGCCGGCAAGCTCGGCGAGTCGCGCCGTGAACACCGGCTCCGTGCCGCCGAGCACCTGGCGGAAGGTCGCTATCAGCGCGTCGGTCAGTAGCGTGTTGAAGGCCTGCCAGCGCGCGAAGCTGTCGCTGTCGTGGCCGGCAAGGAAGAACTGGTCGTCGGCTCTCTGTTCGACCGAGAGCGTGATTGGTGCCGAGAAGCCGCGGTTGAGCGACACCGCCGGGCGCTCGGCGACGCCGGTGAAGCGCACCAGATGGCGGCGCTTGCGGATATGGATGACGCCATCCTCGACCGTCGCACCCTCGACGGCGTCATAGGCGACCGGCTTGCCGCCGGCGCCGACCAGGCCGAAGGCCAGCGGAATGTGCATCAGCCGCTTGCGGCTCTCCGACGGTGTCGGCGGCACGGACTGCTCGATCTCCAGCGTGAATTCCTTTGTCCCCGCATTGTGCGAGGAGCTCACGGTCAGGTTCGGCGTTCCCGCCTGATGATACCACAGGGCGAATTGCGACAGGTCGCGTCCCGACGCATCCTCGAACGCCTTGAGAAAGTCCTCGATCGTCGCGGCCTCTCCGTCGTGGCGCTCGAAATAGAGGTTCATGCCGGCGCGGAACGCGCCGGCGCCGAGGATGGTGCGGATCATGCGCACCACTTCCGAACCCTTCTCGTAGACGGTCGCCGTGTAGAAATTGTTGATCTCGCGGTAGCGGCGCGGCCTGACCGGATGTGCCAGCGGGCCCTGATCCTCGGGGAACTGGTGGGCGCGCAGCGTGCGCACCTCGGCGATGCGCTTAACCGCCCGCGAGCGCTGGTCGGCGGAGAATTCATGGTCGCGGTAAACGGTGAGCCCTTCCTTCAGGCAGAGCTGGAACCAGTCGCGGCAAGTGATTCTGTTGCCTGTCCAATTGTGGAAATACTCATGCGCGATGATCGCCTCGATATTGGCGAAATCGGCATCGGTCGCGGTCTCCTCGTCGGCCAGCACATATTTGTCGTTGAAGATGTTGAGGCCCTTGTTCTCCATCGCGCCCATGTTGAAGTCGGAGACGGCGACGATGTTGAACACGTCGAGATCGTATTCGCGGCCGAAGGCGTCCTCGTCCCATTTCATCGAGCGCTTCAGCGCATCCATCGCATAGCCCGCCAGCCGCTCCTTGCCGGGCTCGACATAGATGCCGAGCTCAACCTTGCGGCCGGATAGGGTGGTGAAGCTGTCGGCCACCTTGCCGAGATTGCCCGCCACCAGCGCGAACAGGTAGGACGGCTTGGGGAAGGGATCGTGCCAGACCGCATAGTGCCAGCCATCGGCAACCGCGCCGGTTTCCACCGGGTTGCCGTTGGAGAGTAGCAGCGGCGCTTCTTCGCGCCGCGCCTCGATGCGCACTGTATAGACCGACAGGATGTCCGGCCGGTCGAGGAAATAAGTGATGCGCCGGAAGCCCTCGGCCTCGCATTGCGTGCAATAGACGTTGCTGGAGCGATAGAGTCCCATCAGCGCCTCGTTGCGCGCGGGCACGATCTCGGTTTCCAGGACAAGCTCGAAGCGGGAAGCGGCCGGCGGCTTCAGGATGGCGAGTTCGTCGGGCGTTGCCGCGTAGTCCGCCGGCTGAAGCTCGCGGCCGTCAATGGCGATGCCGATCAGCGTCAGCCCGTCGCCGTCGAGCACCAGCGGCGCTGACGCCGCGACGCCACCGCGGCGCTCGACTGTGAGCGTGGCGGTGACGCGGGTTGCCCCTGGCGAAAGGCGGAAAACGAGGCTGGTCTCCGGGATGAGATAGTCACTGGGGCGATAGTCTTCGAGCTTGAAGACCTGGCCGGTATCGGTGCGCATTCGGAAGGGTTTTCCTGTCCTTGCCGGCGCGGCAAACACGCCCCGCTGGTCCAAAAAAACGAAGTCCGCGCTCTTTACACGAAACGGTCACTCGACAAAACTGCGCCAATGCCTATTCGGGCATCCATTCCCCCACCGTCATCGCGAGGCATTCATGGGCGTGGTCACACCGAAACTCGCCATGGGCGCTTCCGTGTTGCGTCGCGAGGACCAGGCCTTCCTCAAGCGCGAAGGCCGCGGCGCGCTCCGCCGCGGGCACGGCATCAGCCACACCGGGATGCCGGCCACGCCGGCGCGCATCTGCGCGGCGATCCGGGACGCCGCGCCAAGGTGAGCGCCGAGGCGAGAGCTGAGCCGCAAGGCGACGGCGGACACGCCGGCCACCACAGCACGCTGCGGGGCATTGTGCTAAAGATCGTATCGGTGGCGGTCTTCGTCGGCATGCAGACTTGCATCAAGGCGGCCGGCGACGTGCCCGCCGGCCAGATCGTCTTCTTTCGCTCCTTCTTTGCCATCTTCCCGATCATCGCCTTCCTGGCATCCAAGCGACAGCTGGCCACCGCATTCGCCACGAAACGGCCGTTCAACCACGTCGCGCGCGGTATCGTCGGCGTCGGCGCCATGGGGCTCGGTTTCTTCGCGCTGACCAGGCTGCCGCTTCCCGAGGCGATCACGCTGAACTATGCCCAGCCCCTGCTGGTGGTGGTGTTCTCGTCGATCTTCCTTGGCGAAGCGATCCGTGTCTACCGCTGGAGCGCTGTCGCCATCGGTCTTGTCGGTGTGCTTCTCATCTCCTGGCCGAAGCTGACGCTGCTGCGCTCTGGCGCGGCGCTCGGTGACCAGGAGGTATTGGGGGTCATCGCCGCCTTCGCCGCGGCGGCGATCTCGGCCATCGCCATGCTCTTGGTCCGCAACCTCGTCCAGACCGAGAAGACGGCGACCATCGTGCTCTGGTTCTCGTCGACGGCGAGCGTGCTCTCCCTGCTGACATTGCCCTTCGGCTGGCAGCCGCTGACGCCGGTGCAGGCAGCCCTCCTGGTTGTCGCCGGCTTTTGCGGCGGGCTCGGCCAAATCCTGATGACGGCGGCCTACCGCCACGCCGAGGCCTCCGTCGTGGCGCCGTTCGAATACAGCTCGATGATCCTCGGCGTCGTGGTCGGCTATCTGGTGTTCGGCGATGTCGCGTCGCTCAACACGCTGGCCGGCGGTCTGATCGTGGTGGCGGCCGGCATCTTCATCATATGGCGCGAACGGCAACTTGGGCTTGAACGCACGCGAACGAGGAGGGCGACGCCGCCGCAGGGGTGATCAAGACCGCTCGGCACGCTCCTTCGCCAGCCGCACCAACGTCGACCGCGTCTGCTCGTCGGCCGGGAAAAAGGATTCGATCGCCAGTTCCGACAATGTGACATCGAGCGGTGTGCCGAAGACGGTGATCGTGCTGATGAAGGAGAGCACCTGATCGCCATGCGCGAGCCGGAGGGGGTGCACGATGCCGCTCGGCTCGATCTGGGCCGGCCGTCCGCTCTTCAGCCCGGAAGGATAGGCGCGCAACTCCTGTTCCAGCTCGATCAGCACGGGGTCGCCAATGGCGTCGTTCTGATGCCTCAGCCGTTCGAGCAGATGCGCGCGCCATTCGGCTAGGTTGACGATGCGCGGCGCAACGCCGCCGGGATGCAGGCTGAGCCGCAGCACATTGACCGGTGGCGCAAGCAGCGATGGTTCGGAAACATCGGCCAGGAATGGGCCGATCGCCGCATTGGCCGAGATAAGGTTCCAGTGCCGGTCCACGGCCAGCGCCGGAAAGGGCTCGTGGCCCCGGAGCACGGTTTCCACCGCCGCCATCGCCGGTGCCAGCGACGCATCGGAGAGCGGCTTCTCGCTGAAACTCGGCGCGAAACCCGCAGCGAGCAGCAGCTGGTTGCGCTGCCGCAGCGGGATTGAAAGCTGCTCGGCCAAGTGCAGCACCATCTCGCGCGAGGGCTGGGCCCGGCCGCTCTCGACGAAGGAGAGATGCCGCTGCGAGATCTCGGCCTCCATGGCAAGATCGAGCTGGCTCATGCGCCGGCGCGTGCGCCATTCGCGGATGAGGCTCCCGGCGGAGGTTTCGGATGTTGTCATGTGGGAAGGACTAAGGCGGCCAGGGGAGTAATTCAATTACCCCGGAGGTTATGGTGCCATCTCCCCCAAGGGGGGAAGGGGTGTTTCACTCCAACGCCTTCAGCTTCGCCTTCACCTCCAGAAAATCCCGCCAGGCCAGCTTCTTGTGCGCCGGCGTCCGCAACAGATAGGCCGGATGCAGCGTCGGCATGGCGGGAATGATGGTGCCGGACGCGGTCGTATGCGTGCGCCAGTTGCCGCGCAATCGAAGAATACCCTCGGTGGTGTTGAGCAAGGTCTTGGCC
>NZ_RZOT01000136.1:0-11753 GCF_003999085.1 Mesorhizobium sp. M4A.F.Ca.ET.090.04.2.1 | reverse complement strand
CAAAAGAGGGTGTCATGGAACAATGCTGGCGCTGGTACGGCCCTGACGATCCGGTCACGCTCGACCATATCAAGCAGGCCGGAGCGACCGGCATCGTAACGGCACTGCACAACATCTATGACGGCAGCGCCTGGCCCCTGGATACTATCCTCGAGCGCAAGCGCATCATCGAGGCGGCCGGGCTGACCTGGTCGGTGGTGGAAAGCATTCCCGTCCATAACTCGATCAAGATCGGCGCGGCGGAACGGCAGCGTTACGCCGGCTGGTACAAGGACACGATCCGGGCGCTGGCCAAGGCCGGCATTTCCACCATCTGCTACAATTTCATGCCGGTGGTCGACTGGACGCGCACCGATCTCATGTACCGGCTGCCGACCACCGGCTATGCCTTGCGCTTCGACGCGATCGACTTCGCCGCCTACGATGTCTTCGTGCTGAAGCGCAAGAATGCCGAGGCAAGCTACAGCCCGGCGCGTCTCAAGGAGGCGGAAGCGCGGCTGAAATCCCTGAGCGACGAGCAGATCGAAAAGGTCGAGCGCAACCTGATCGCCGGCCTGCCGGCCACCGAGCGCAAGTACAATCGCGACACGATGCGCGACGCGCTCGCCGACTACGACGCCATCGGCCCGGCGGAACTGCGCGCCAACCTTGCCTGGTTCCTGAGCGAGATCATCCCGGTCGCCGAGGAGGTCGGGGCGCGCATGTGCATCCACCCGGACGATCCGCCCTTCTCGCTGTTCGGGCTGCCGCGGGTCGTCTCCACCGCCGCCGACGCGCGCTTCATCCTGGAGACGGTCGACAGCCCGGCCAACGGCCTGACCTTCTGCACCGGCTCCTACGGCGTGCGCGCCGACAACGATCTGGTCGCGATGATCGGGGAATTCGCCTCAAGAATCCATTTCGCGCATCTGCGCAACGTGACGCGCGAGGCGGACGGCTCCTTCTACGAGGCCGAGCACCTGGAAGGCTCGACCGACATGGCGGCGGTCATACTGGCGCTGATGAAGGAAGAGGCGCGCCGGCGCATGGCAGGCCGGTCCGACTGGCGTATCCCGATGCGCCCCGACCATGGCCACCTGCTTGCCGACGACATCGGCAAGGCCAGGATCAATCCCGGCTACTCGCTGATCGGGCGGCTGAAAGGCCTCGCCGAACTGCGCGGCATCATGCGCGCGGTGGAGCGGTTCGAATTGGCCTGAGGCGCAACCTCCAGAGGCCCTAAGCCGGGCGGGCGGCGGGGCCCTCGTTCATCTGGAGGGAACGCTTTCCGGTTGCCGGCGCGCCTCGTGGGCCCTGGCGACAAAATTGCGCCAGCCGCCATAGGCCGAGATATCCGTCGCCGCCAGCAGGCCGGCGGTTTCGGCAAGGAACCCTTTCGCCGATGTGCCGTCGTCGAGCTCGATGGTGCCGATTCCGAGCGGCGGCGGGATAGCGGCGACGAAACGGCCGAAGGCATCGGCGCAAAGCCGCCAGACCTCCACCTCGATAGCCGCGCCGCCGCTGCCGACCCGGACCAGCCCGGGCTTGGGTGGGATTTGGCCGGCAAGCTCATAGAGCTTGTAGGAAGGGCTCGTCCGCGTCGCCCGGCAGAAACGCGCTCCGGCATTCTTCAACTGGCCATTGAGCGGCATTCCCGAGAGGTGCGCGCCGACCACCACCAGTTCGATGCTGTCCTCGGCGGGCGCGGCGGCGGGCTGAGCACTTGGCTGCCGCCATCCGGTCGCGCCGAGGGTGAGATCGCTGGCTGAATGAAGGTCGCGCGCGACCGACGCGAGGAGGCCATCCTTTCCTGCCGCGGCCAACAGGGTCACGCTCATCGGCAGGCCGTCGGCGCGTGTGCCGGTCGGCACGGCGATTCCGCACATGTCGAGCAGATTGACGAAATTGGTGTAGGTGCCCAACCGGCTGTTGGTGGCGATCGGATCGGCAAGCACGGCATCGAGCGTGTAGTGGATTGGCGCCGTCGGCAGGCAGA
Source organism: Mesorhizobium sp. M4A.F.Ca.ET.090.04.2.1 (assembly GCF_003999085.1). NCBI lineage: Bacteria > Pseudomonadati > Pseudomonadota > Alphaproteobacteria > Hyphomicrobiales > Phyllobacteriaceae > Mesorhizobium > Mesorhizobium sp. M4A.F.Ca.ET.090.04.2.1. The sequence continues at coordinate 9,778 of NZ_RZOT01000136.1, read as the reverse complement.
ACAGGTCGACGGAGGCGATGACCGGGGCGAGCCGCGCCTTATAAGCCTGCAGGGCATAGAACCCGCGGAAGGCGTCGGCGGCCGATAGGTTTCTGGCGCCGCCGATAATCTTGCGCGTCACGGGATGGAGGGCCGCTTCGTTCACCTCGAAGAAGTCGCGGATCGCGGCATAGCGTTCCGCCACCCAGGCGCCCTCGTAGAGAAGATCGGCGGTGGCGTAGAAGTCGCCGAACGGGATCTCGACCAGGCGGCAGCCGAGCCGCGACAGCAAGGCCAGCGACGCCTCGAAACCAGCCTGCATTGCCGCATCGCCGAAGAATTTCAGGTCGGCTTTTGCCGGGATACCGACGCTCAGCGCCGGCGGGCGCGCCGCGAGCGATTGGACGGCGATGTCACGCGAATAGGGATCGGCCGCGTCGCGCGCGGCGGCGACGGAGAATACCGCATAGGCGTCGTCGACGGTCAGCGCGAAGACCGAGACGCAGTCGAGCGTCCGGCAGGCTGGCACGACGCCAGCCGTCGACAGCGCGCCGACGCTCGGCTTCAGCCCGACGACGCTGTTGAGGCCGGCCGGAACGCGACCCGAGCCGGCGGTATCGGTGCCAAGCGCGAAGGAGACGATGCCGCGCGCCGTCGCCACGGCCGAGCCGGAGGAGGAGCCGCCGGGCACCAGTTTCGGATCGATCGCATTCCTCGGGATCGGCCACGGCGTGCGCACGCCGACCAGACCGGTGGCGAACTGGTCGAGATTGGTCTTGCCGACGACCAGGGCGCCCGCGGCCCTGAGCCTCGCCACCACGGCGGCGTCCCTTGCGGGCGTGTAGGCATATTCGGCGCAGGCGGCCGTGGTCGGCATGCCGGCGACGTCGATATTGTCCTTGACGGCGAAGGGGATGCCCCAGAGCGGCCTGGCCACGGGGTCGAACGGCCCGAGCGCGTCGGCCGCGGCCAGCATCTCGGCTCTCGTCGCAAGGTGGATGAAGATGCCGGGGTCGCCAGCGGCTTCGATGCGGGCCAGCACCGTATCGATCACATCGGCGATGCCGATGCCGCTTTGGTAGGCCGCGTGCAGGCTGCCGATGTCGAAATGGATGTCGCTCATCTCGTGTCCCCCAGAATGGTCACCGGCAAATCCCACTGGATCAGCACGACGCAGCCGTCCTTCGTCCACACCGAATGCTCGGTGCCGACCGGATTGAGGATCACGCTGCCTGCCGGATAGTCGCCGTTCTCGTCGCTCTGCGTGCCTTCCAGCACGACGATGGTTTCCAGCCCGACATGACGGTGGCGCGGCACGCCGGCGCCCGGCTGGTATTTGAGCACCGCGACCGACGGTTCGACCGGACCGCCCTTGAGCAGCCAGTGCACGCCGATGCCGTCGCGGAAAGGCTCGAACACCAGGTCGCGCCAGCCGCCGTCGAGCAGGCCGGCAAAGGCAAGGTTAGGCATTCGCAATTCCCTCGAGAACCTGATCGGTCGTCGCCGTCCAGCCGACGATCGCGCCCTGCGCCCGGATCATCGCCAGGGCGGCCGCCTTGAATTCGGGAAAGTAGCTTTCCGTCGCGTCCTCGGCGACGAGGCACTCGTAGCCGCGGTCGTTGGCCTCGCGCATCGTCGTCTGCACGCAGACCTCGGTCGTCACGCCGGCAAAGATGAGTTGCCGGGCGCCGATCCGCTTCAGGTCTTCGCCGAGGCCGGTCGCGTAGAAGGCGCCCTTGCCGGGCTTCTCGATGACGATCTCGCCGGGCAGGGGCGCGAGCTCGTCGAGGATCGCGGTGCCCGGTTCGCCGGCGATCAGCACGCGCCCCATCGGACCGACATCGCCGATGCGGATCGACGCGTTGCCGCGGTCCCGCTTGGCGGGCGGCAGGTCCGACAGGTCGGGCCGATGGCACTCCATGGTGTGGATCACCGGCAGGCCGGCGGCGCGAAAGCCTTCGATCAGCCGCTTCACCGTGGGAACGATCGCGGTGATCCGGCTGACGTCGTTGCCGAGGCTGGCGCCGAAGCCGCCCGGCTCGGCGAAGTCGCGCTGCATGTCGATGACAATGAGCGCCGTCGCCTCGGGCTTGAAGGCGAAGGCGAAGGGCTGTGCTGCGATTTCCGCCATCAGTGATGCCCCGCCATGTGCTCGCCGATCGTCTGCACGCTCGCCTGCGCGATCGGCGTCTCGTAGACGAGCGCGCCGTCGGACATCACGAGGATGCGGTCGGAGAGTTCCAGGAGTTCATCGAGGTCTTCCGACATCAGCAGCACCGCTGCCCCCGCATTGCGCGCCTTCATGATGCGGGCGCGGATTTCGGCGACGGCGGAGAAGTCGAGGCCGAAGCACGGGTTGGAGACGATCAGCAGGTCGACCTCGCCGGTGAGCTCGCGGGCGAGCACCGCGCGCTGCACGTTGCCGCCCGACAGCGAGGCGATGGGTGAGGAGAGCGAAGCCGTCTTGACCTTGAACTGCTCGACCAGCCGGGCGCTGAAGGATTTGATGGCGCCGGCGCTGATCCAGCTCACCGGCTTGCCGTTGCCGTCCACGTCGAAGGTGCGGAAGGCGATGTTCTCGGCGACTGTCATCCTCGGCGCGCAGGCATTCTTGAGCGGTTCCTCCGGGATCAGCCGCACGTTGAGGGCGCGCGCCTCTGCCCGCGTCGCCGCATAGGCGGAGCCGCGCACCATCACCTCGCCGCCATTGCGCGGGCGCTGCCCGGCCAGCACTTCGAGAAATTCCTTCTGGCCGTTGCCGGAGATGCCTGCGATGCCGACGATCTCCCCGGAGCGAACGCCGAGATCCGCGATGTCGATCGATTTGTGGCCGGTGCGGTCGGGCGCCCTCAGTGCCTTCACCTTGAGCACAATCTCGGCGTCCGGCTTAGGCTCGACGCGGCTGTCCAGGGCGGCGATCGGCTGGTCGCCGATCATCATCGCCGCCATCTCTCGGTGAGAAAGGTCGGCGACCTTGCCGGTCCCGGTGAGCCTGCCCTTGCGCAGCACCGTGATGTCGTCGGCGAATGCCGTGACCTCATGGAATTTGTGGGAGATCATCAGCACGGTGAGATCGCCGGCCATGGTCATGCCGCGCACCAGGCCAAGCACTTCCTGCGCCTCGCCCGGGGTAAGCACGGATGTCGGCTCGTCCAGGACCAGGAAATTGCGGCCGAGGTAGAGCTGCTTGATGATCTCAAGCTTCTGTTTCTCGCCGGCGGCGAGCTCGGCCACCTTGACGTCGAGCGGCAGCTTGAAGGGCATGCGCTCCATGAATTGGGCAAGCGCGCCGCGCTCCTTGCGCCAGTCGATGACACCGGGCACCTTCTCGCGCGAGATGACCAGGTTCTCGGCGCCGGTCAGCGACGGGACGAGCGTGAAATGCTGGTAGACCATGCCGAGACCGAGCGCCGAGGCATCCCTGGGGCTGGCGATCGTCACCTCGCGTCCGTCGACCAGCATGTCGCCCGACGTTGGGTGGTAGAAACCCATCATGCATTTGACCAGCGTCGACTTGCCGGCGCCGTTCTCGCCGAGCAGGGCGTGGAAGGAGCCGGCCAGCACCTTGATCGAGACGTCGTCGAGCGCCGTGAAGGCGCCGAAGCGCATGGTCATGCCGATGGTCTCGACGCCGATCGCCTTGCGATGGGGAGTTCCGCTCATCGCCGGTCCCTCACGGCAATTGGGCGACGAGCGCGGCGGAATTCGACACCGCGCCGAAGACGCCGCCCTGCATCTTGATCATCTTGATCGCCGCCAGATGGTTGCCGTAGTCGGTCGCCCCGCAGCAGTCCTCCAGCATCACGCATTCGAAGCCGCGATCGTTGGCCTCGCGCATGGTGGTGTGCACGCAGACATCGGTGGTGATGCCGGTGAGCACGATGTTTGCGATGCCGCGCTGGTTGAGGATCAGTTCGAGGTCGGTGGCGCAGAACGAACCCTTGCCGGGCTTGTCGATGATCGGCTCGCCCTCGGCCGGATAGAGGTCGGGGATGATGTCCCAGCCCGGCTCGCCGCGCACCAGGATGCGCCCGCAAGGGCCGGGGTCGCCGATGCCGGCATTGATGCGGCGCGAGCGCCAGCGCTTGTTGGCGGGAAGGTCGGCAAGGTCGGGGCGATGGCCCTCGCGCGTGTGGATGATGGTGTAACCCTTGGCCCGCATGGCGGAGAGCACCGACTTGATAGGCTCGATCGGCGCCCTGACCAGCGACAGGTCATAGCCCATATGGTCGACATAGCCCCCCGGTCCGCAGAAATCGGTCTGCATGTCGATGATGATCAGCGCCGTGTTGTCCGGCCCCAGATCGCCATTGTAGGGCCAGGGATAGGGATCGGCGTCGATGTAGCGCTGGGTGATCTCGGCTCTGGCGTTCATGGCAAAACTCCGGTCTCGCGAGCGGTTCCTGGGAGGGTCACTTGGTGATCGACAGTTCGCCCGGCGCGCCGGCGAGCGTGCGGCTCGGCGACGAGGTGGCGATCATGATGATGAGGGTGAGGATGTAGGGCGCGGCGTAGAACAGGTAGTAGCCTTGCGTCACGCCCACCGACTGCAGCGCAGGACCGAGGGCGCCGGCGCCGCCGAACAGCAGCGCGGCGGCGAAGCAGCCGAGCGGGTTCCAGCGCGCGAAGATGACCAGCGCCACCGCCATCAGCCCCTGGCCCGACGAGATGCGCTCCGTCCAGCTGCCGGGATAGTAGAGCGACAGGTAGGCGCCGCCGATGCCGGCCAGCGCGCCGCCGACGCCAGTGGCGAGCAGACGCACCGTGTTCGGGTTGAGGCCCATGGCGCGCGCGGCATCGGCGCTGTCGCCGACCACGCGCACGATCAGGCCGACACGGGTGTTGCGGAAGGCCCACCAGAGGAAGACGGCAAGCGCTGCTCCGATCAGGAACAGCACGTTGACGTTGAGCGCCGCCTGCACCTGCGGGATGTTCGACCAGGCACCGAACGGGATCGCTGGCAGGTCCGGCGCCGAGGGCTGGATGAACGGCTTGCCGAAGAAGAAGGCTAGCCCAGAGCCGAACAGCATCAGGGCGATGCCGATGGCGATGTCGTTGACCTTCGGGAATTTGCAGATCCAGCCATGGAAGAGACCGAAGCAGAGGCCGGCGATTGCCGCCGCAAAAAGGCCGAGCCATGGCGAGCCGGTCATCACGGCGACCGCGTAGGCGCTCATGGCGCCGAACACCAGCGTGCCCTCGAGGCCGAGATTGATGCGGCCGGAGCGCTCGGTGATGGCTTCGCCGAGCGACACGAAGATGAAGGGGGTGGAGACGCGGATGGCGCCGCCCAGTATGGCGAGCGGCACGCCCCAGAGGCCGATGTCGGTCGTTTCCATCAGGCGCTCCCCTTCAGGACATCAGGCCCCTGCCAGAGGTCCGGGTTGAAGGGCTTGAAGCGGCCGTAGAGGGTCTCGCTGAACAGGATGACGATGAAGAGCATGCCCTGCAGCACAAGCACGGTCGCATCGGGTAGGTCCATGCGGCGCTGGATCAGGCCGCCGGAGGCGTCGATGCCGCCGAGCAGGATGGCGACCGGGATGATGGCGAGCGGATTGTGGCGGGCAAGGAAAGCAAAGAGGATGCCGGTATAGCCGTAGCCGGCGGCGAGCGAGCCGTTGGCGCTGCCTTGCACGGCGGCGACCTCCAGCATTCCGGCAAGCCCGGCGAAGCCGCCGGCAAGCGCGGTGAAGCCGACGATCAGCGGGCCGACGGCAAGGCCCTGCACCTGCGCCGCCCTGACATTGCCGCCGGCGATGCGAGCGGCGAAGCCCCAGCGGGTCTTCTCGATCAGCAGCCAGGAGAGCACGCAGGCGAGGATGCCGACGACGAGGCCCCAATGCACCTCCATGCCCAGGATGTTGCCGATGCGGTAGATGTCGGCGAGCGGCTGGGTCGAGGGCTTGTTGAGCGAGGCCGGATCGCGCAGCGGGCCTTCAACCAGGTAATTCATCAGCGCGATGGCGATGTAGGCCATCAGCAGGCTGGAGATGGTCTCGTTGACGGCGCGGTAATGGCGGAGCGCGCCGACGGCACCAATCCAGATGCCGCCGGCGGCCACGCCCCCCACGCCCATGAGGAGGATGACGAGAAAGGATGGCGCGCCATTCAGCACCACACCAATGGCGGCGGCGGCGACGCCGCCGAGCACGATCGCGCCCTCGCCGCCGATGACGACCAGCCCAAGGCGCGCGGGCAGCGCCACGCAGAGCGCCGCGAGCAGAAGCGGAGCGCCGCGCGACAGCGAGTTCTGGATCGAGAAACAGGACCCAAAGCCGCCCCGCCACATGGTCTCGTATAGCTGGACCGGCGACTTGCCGACCAGCGCCACGAACAGGCTGAACAGCACCATGCCGACGACCAGCGCCGCGAGCGGAATGACAAACGCCTCAGCTCGCCTGGCGGTCCATTCGAGCGCCGCCCGATATCCCTTGGCACCGAGAATGGCCGGCATGTCCGCGCTGCTCACCGTGTCCGTCATCGTCCCGACTCCCTTAGTCGGCTCAGGCGGTCGAGCCGACGACGCCCTCGACGAGATAGTCCATGCTTTCAAGCTCGATGGCGGTCTCGGCGAAGGCCTGGCCTCCAGTGGCGACGACGACGCCCTTGTTGCTCTTCAGCGGGCCCTTGATGACGGAGAAGCCGCCCTTCATCATGTCGGCTAGCGTGCCGTCGAACTGCTTGCGGGCCACTTCGTTCACGGCGGGCCCGAGCGGGCTCATCTTGACGAAGCCGTCGGCCAGGCCGCCGCGGGTGAAATTGGGCAGCGGCGTGCCGGCGATGAGGTCATCGACGAACATCTTGTAGACCTTGGCCCAGTTCCATTCCGCTCCGGTCAGGTATTTCTCCGGTGCCAGCGGGCTCTGGTTGGCGTGATAGCCGCAGACGAAGGCGCCGCGGCCGGCGGCCGTCTCGACCACCACCTTCGGGCTGTCGACATGGCAGGTGATGACGTCGGCGCCCTGGTCGACCAGCGCGTTGGTGGCCTCGGCCTCCTTGACCGCCAGCGACCATTCGCCGGTGAAGATCACCTGGCAGGTGATCGCCGGATCGACCGAACGGGCGCCGAGCAGGAAGGAATTGATGTTGAGCAGGACCTGCGGGATCGGCTTGGCGGCGACGAAGCCGAGCTTCTTCGATTTGGAGGCGTGACCGGCGACGACGCCGTTCAGATACTGGCCCATGCCGATATAGCCGAAATAGGAACCGGCGTTCATCGGGTGCTTGTCCTTGTTCCACATCCCGCCGCAATGGCGGAACTGCACGTCGGGGAACTTCGCGCACATGGCGAGCATATGCGGATCGAAATAGCCGAAGGAGGTCGGGAAGATCAGCGAGGCGCCGTCGAGGTTGATCATCGATTCCATCGTCTTCTGGACGTCGACCGTCTCGGGAACGTTCTCTTCCTCGACGACGGAAATGCCCTCGATGCTCTTCAGCGTCGCCGCGCCCTCTGCATGCGCCTGGTTGTAGCCGTAGTCGTCCTTCGGGCCGACATAGATGAAGCCGACGGTCGCCGACGCGGCGAACGCCCTGCGGATCGGAAAGGCTGCCGAGGCCAGACCGAGCGCCGCTCCGGCGGCGGAGGTCCTGAGCAGATCGCGGCGGCTAAGTTTGAATCTCGCGGTCATATCGAATGCTCCCCTTTTTGGACCCGATCTCCGGGCCGGTTGCTATCCACTGGAAAAGTGCATGCAATCACTGTGCCAGTTTCAAAGCTTGCTTTTTCGCAATAAAATCAATGTGTGGGTTTAGAGGCTCTGCATAAACGCAAGGCAAGTGCATGCACTTTTTGCCTGATAAATGACCAGTTTGACATTGAGGTTAAAATCTAGGCATACAGGTGCAGCCTTGAGTCGAAATTCAGCCCGGGAGCCGTCCACCTCGCGGGTCTGCCTGCAACAAACTGGACGGAGGAGACGTGTCGGCAAAGCGCAGCTTGGTCAGGTCGGGCACGACCGTGGATCAGATGGTGAGGGCGATCGCGGACCGCATCGTCACCGGCTATCTGCGCCCCGGCGAAAGGCTCGACGAGGTCTCGCTAGCCGCCCGCTTCGACGTTTCGCGCACGCCCGTCCGCGAGGCGCTCGGCCATCTGAGCGCCATGGGGCTGGTCGAGAGGCGGCCCAACCGCGGCGCCATCGTCGCCGTGGTGACGCAGGAGCATCTCGCCTCGATGTTCGAAAGCATGGCCGAGCTGGAAGCGATCTGCGCGCGCTTCTCGGCCGAGCGCATGACCGGTGGCGAGCGCCGAGCGCTCGAGATGGAACATCAGGCCTCGGCGCGCCTGGTGCAGCTCGGCGCCGAGGAGGACTACGAGTATTTCAACACCGAGTTCCACAGCCGGCTTTATCGTGGCGCCCACAACGCGCATATCCAGGACCTGACCGTGACGACGCGCAGCCGGCTGGCGCCGTTCCGGCGGGCGCAGTTCATGCTGCCCGGCCGGCTGGCCAAATCCTGGCAGGAACACGATTTGATCGTCACCGCGATCATGCGCGGCGACGGCGCGGCGGCGGGCAAGGCCGCCAGGGATCATGTCTCGATCGTCAGCGAGGCGAGCGCAGTGTTCGCGGCCGTCGAGCCGATGACCTCCGCGCTCAGCCGATCTGCGCGTCAATGATCTCGACGAAGCGCGCGAAGAGGCCGGCCTGCGACTTGATCTTGAGCTTGCGGTAGATGTTGCGGCGGTGGACCTTGACGGTTCCCGGCACGATCCTGAGCGCCCGCGCGATCGATTCCGTCGAGTGGCCCTGAAGCACCAGGTCGACGACCTGCTTTTCGCGCGAGGTGAGCGACAGGCTCTTCCAGATATGCGCGCGGTCGAATTCGCTAGGAACAGCCGCCGCCTCGCCGCGCGGTGTCGTCGCCGGCTCGTCGGCCGGCAGGTTCGGCCAGCGCAGCCTGACCAGGCCGATCACCGCCGGGGCCATGTCGCGCAGCAGCCTGGCGTCGGCGGTGCCGAACGAACCCGAGGCGCGCAGCCGCATCAGCGACAGCACCAGCGCGTCCTTGCCCGGCAGCGGGACGAAGAAGCCGACCTCCTCGGCGAGCTTGGTCTGGCTGTAGTAGGAGCGGTAATACTCGCTGGCATAGAAGCGGTCCGGCGCCAGTTCGCGCATGCGCCAGAAGCCTTCCTTGCGCTCGACCGCCGCATGGTGGAACGGGTCGAGCAGGTAGGGGCCGTCCTGATAGAGCGCGACGAAGACGTGGCTCTCGGCCGGCGAGAAGGTCTCGAACAGCAGCGGCGGGCGCGCGGCGCCCCTATAGCCGAAGATGACGCAATGATCGAAGCTGACATGGCCGCGCAGCCAGCCGACGATGGCGCGGCCGAAATGATCGCTGCCAGCTTCGCGCGTCGCGGCGATGACGGCGCCGAGCCCGTTGTAGTCATCGCTGCGGGAAACGGCCAATTCATACCCCTTTAAATGATAAAATAGGCTAAATATACCACCGGCGAGGTATATACTAGCCGGCATTGGCTCTGGTAGCGTTTCGAAATCAACTCGCCCTGGAGCCCGCCTTTGACTGCAGCGCCCGATATCGAGTTTCGCGCGGTCACCAAACGCTACGGCGCGGTCATCGCGGTCAGCGGCATTGACCTTGCGATCCCGCCCTCCGCCTTTGTCGCTTTGCTCGGGCCGTCCGGATGCGGCAAGACGACCTGCCTGCGCATGATCGGCGGCTTCGAGCAGCCGAGCGAAGGCCAGGTGCTGATCCGCGGCCGCGACATGGCAGGCACGCCGCCCTACCGGCGGCCGGTCAACATGGTGTTCCAGCAATACGCGCTGTTTCCGCA
>NZ_RZOT01000135.1:0-11813 GCF_003999085.1 Mesorhizobium sp. M4A.F.Ca.ET.090.04.2.1 | reverse complement strand
CCTCTCCAAGGCCGCGAAGATGCCCGGCGTGGTCAAGATCGTGCCGATCGAGACCAGCTACGGTCACGGTTTCGGGGTCATCGCTGAAAACACCTGGGCGGCGTTCAGAGCCGCCGAGGCGATCGAGGCCAAATGGGCCGACCCCGAATATCCGCTGGACAGCGCCGCCATCGACGAGGCGATGAAACAGGCGCTCACCACCAAGGGTTCGCCATTGCGCAACGACGGCGATGTCGACACCACTTTCGCCGACACGCCGCGCGAAAAAATCGTCGAGGCCGACTATGCAGTGCCGTACCTGGCGCACGCAACGATGGAGCCGATGAACGCCACGGCGCGGCTGAAGGACGGCGCCCTCGACATCTGGTGCGGCAACCAGGCGCCGACGCTGGTGCGGCAGCTGTGCGCCAACGCGGTCGGCATCGAGCAGGACAAGGTCGCGGTGCACACCACCTTCCTCGGCGGCGGCTTCGGCCGGCGCGTCGAGATGGATTATGCACTGTGCGCGGCGCTGATGGCCAAGGAAGCCGGCGGCCGCCCGGTCAAGGTGACCTGGACGCGCGAAGAGGACATGCGCCACGACGCCTACCGCCCCGCGGCAATCGGCAAGTTCCAGGCGCGGCTCGGCGACGATGGCCTGCCGGTCGCCGTCGAAATGAAGATATCGTCGCCATCGATGATCGCCAGCACCTTGCGGAGGCTGTTTCCGTCGCTATCGGCAATGGGGCCGGACAAGACCATCGTCGACGGCGCGTACGACCAGCCCTACACGATCCCGAACTACCGGGTGAGCGGCATCGCCGCGCCCGTCTCCATTCCCGTCGGTTCGTGGCGATCGGTCGGCAGCTCGATCAACGGCTTCTTCCATGAAGGCTTCATGGACGAGATCGCGGCCGCTGGGAAAACCGATCCGGTCGAATTGCGCAAGAAGCTGATGGCCGCTTATCCGTCGGCGGTGAAAGTGGTCGAGACCGTCGCCGGGATGGCGAAATGGGGCGAGGCGCTGCCGGCCGGCAAGGCGAAGGGCATGGCCTTCACGCTGTCCTTCGGCAGTTGGGTCGGCGAGATCGTACAGGTCGCGGACACGCCGGCCGGCATCCGCATCGAGAAGGTGTGGATCGCTGCCGATGTTGGTACCGCGCTCGATCCCGACATCATCAAGGCGCAGCTCATCTCCGCCGCCATCTACGGCCTGTCGGCGGCGATGGGCCAGGAAATCACCTTCGCCGACGGCATGGTCGAGCAGTCGAATTTCCACGATTTCGACGCCATGCGCATCTTCCAGTGTCCGGTGTTCGAGGTCGCGGTGCTGGAGAATTTCCACAAGATGGGCGGCGTCGGCGAGGTCGGCACGCCGCCGGCGGCGCCGGCGCTCGCCAATGCCATCTTCGCGCTGACCGGTAAGCGCATCCGTAGGTTGCCGTTGTCCAAAGCGGTGGCCTTCGCATGAGGAAGCTTCATATCATGCTGACGCCTGCTGCCATCATGTTCTTGGCGGCACCTTTCGCAGCCGCTCAGGAGAGCCAATCGCCGGCGCCGGTGAAGGTCGATGCAGCCAGAGGGCTGCCCGAATGGGACAAGGTCTATAAGGTATTCTCGCATCCGCGCTGCGCCGATTGCCATGTCGCCGATGACCGCCCGCGCTGGTCGGGCGCGCATTATGGCGGCACCCGCGTGCATGGCTTCAACGTTCAGCGCGGGAGCGACGGCTCCGGCTTCGGCAATCCGGGCCTGCGCTGCACGACCTGCCATTTCTCCAGTAATTCCAAGGCATTGCACGGGCCGCCGGGAGCCGAGAACTGGCACCTGGCGCCGGCCGAGATGGTCTGGTTCGGAAAATCCTCGGCTGAAATCTGCGCCCAGATCAAGGACCCTGCCCGCAATGGCGGGCGCAGCCTGCAGGATGTGGCGCTGCATGTTCGCGACGACAAGCTGGTCGCCTGGGGCTGGGCGCCGGGGGCTGATCGAGAGCCGGCCCCAGGCTCGGCAAAGGAGACATACAATGCGATCGAGAACTGGATGGCGGCGGGCGCGCCCTGTCCGGCAGCGCAATGATCCATCAAACTTTCTGACTATTTTGCGTTGCAACTTTGAGGTAGAAGCGGCGCTTCGCCGATCACGGCAAATTGAATAGGGCCTTGCGCGCACCCATATCGGCGACGCGCCCGCATTTAAAAAAGCGGCCTGGCCGAACCCCGCAGTGGAAAACGACGATGCCGAAAATCAGGTTTCACAAGCTTGCAGCCATTGTTGTGCTCATTGGATTCGCAGCCTGGATGGGAACGGGAGAGTTTTCATCCGTGGGCAGCGCCGCCGCCGACAATCCGAAGGCGGGAGACGCCCCAAAGGCAACGCAGCCCGAGGTCGGAGCACCGAAGACGGCTGACGCCGAGCCGAAGGCGCCGCTGCGCACCGTCGCGGTGGTGACGCCGCCGCGCAAGACCTATGCGCGGGCGATACGAATCTCGGGGCTGACGGAGGCCGACAAGCGGGCGGTGCTGGCGACGCGTGTCGCCGGTGTCATCGACCAGCTGCCGGTCAAGCAGGGCCAGCGCGTCAAGACCGGCGACCTGGTGCTGATGCTGGCGGCCGAGGAGAAGATCTCCAACGTCGACAACGCCAAGCAGCTTCTGGTGCAGCGCCAGGCCGAACTGGAAGCGGCCCTGCGGCTGATGAAAACCGGCAATCTGCCCGCACTGCAGCTCGACACCGCGCGCTCGAACCTGACGTCCGCGCAATCCCAGCTGGAGACCGCGCAAGCCGAGCTCGACCGCAACGAGGTCAAGGCGCCGTTCGATGGCGTCATCGACCGCATTCCGGTGGAACTCGGCAGCTCGGTGATGCAGGGCGGCGAGGTGGCGACCATCCTCAAGCTCGACCCGGTGATCGCGCGCGGCGAGGTCAGCGAGCGCGACCTGCGTTACATCAAGATCGGCGACGAGGCCAATGTGCGCCTGGTCAACGACCAGAAGGTGACCGGCACGGTTCGCTACATCAGCCGCGACGCCTCATCGCAGACCCGAACCTTCCGCGTCGAGGTGGCGATCCCCAATGCCGATGGCGCCATCCCCGCCGGCATGACGGCCGAAATCACGCTCAGCGCGCAGCCGACCGATGCGGTCATGCTGCCGCGTTCGGTGGTGACGCTGGGCGACAAGGGCGACCTTGGCATCCGCGCCGTCGGCAAGGACAACAAGGTGGCGTTCTATCCGATCGATCTCGTCGACGACACGCCGAACGGGCTGGTGCTGGGCGGCATTCCGCAGGACGCCCGCATCATCGTCGCCGGCCAGGAGCTGGTAAAGGAAGGCGACGCGGTCAAGCCGGTCGAGGCCGACCAGGCAACAATCAACAAGCTGATCGGCGAAGCCACCGCCGGCACGCAGTAGCGCGGCCAGGCGCCGGGCGCTGCCCGGCGACGGCTAGGTCGCTGCTCCTCGAAGACAACAGCAGGCATAAGTCATGGATATCGTCAGACTCGCCATCCACAACGCCCGCCTCACAATATCCGCGCTGCTGTTCCTGCTCGTGGCGGGCTGGGTCGCCTATCAGTCGACGCCGAAGGAAGCGGAGCCCGACGTTCCGATTCCGATGATGTATATCAGCCTGATTTACCAGGGCATCTCGCCGGAGGATTCCGAGCGCCTTCTTCTGCGCCCGATGGAAAGCAAGCTGAAGAACCTCAAGGGCCTCAAGGAGATGCGTTCGGCCGCCTTCCAGGGCGGCGGCTACGTGCTCGTCGAGTTCCAGCCGCAAACCAATCTAGCGACCGCGCTGCAGGACACGCGCAGCAAGGTGCAGGACGCCAAGGCCGATCTGCCGCAGGCCGCCGAGGAACCGACGGTCAACGAGGTCAACGTTTCCGAATTTCCGGTTCTAGTCGTGACGCTTTCGGGCGACGTGCCGGAGCGCGTGCTGACGGCGGCGGCGCGCGAACTGCGCGACCGCATCGAGGAAGTGCCTGGCGTGCTGGAGGGTTCGCTGCAGGGCGCCCGCGACGATCTGGTCGAAGTGGTCATCGATCCGGTCAAGCTGTCGTCCTACGGGCTGCAGCTCGACCAGGTCATGCAAGGCGTCGGCGCCTCCAACAGCCTGGTCGCCGCCGGCAATCTCGAGGGCTCGGAAGGCAAATACGCCGTCAAGGTGCCGTCGCTGATCGAGACGCCTGAGGACGTCGCCAACCTGCCGGTCGTCGCCACGCCAAATGCCGTGGTGCAGGCCAAGGACGTCGCCACCATCCGCTCCACCTTCAAGGATGCCGAGACGGTGACGCGCCTTGACGGCAAACCGGCGATCGCCATTGAGGTGAAGAAACGAATCGGCGCCAATCTGATCGACACGCTGAACCACGTCAGGGAAGTGTCCGACAGCTTCATCAAGACGATGCCGGAAGGCATGCACGTCACCTACACGCAGGATAAGTCGGTCTTCGTCAACCAGTTGCTCGGCGACCTGCAGAACCACGTGATGATCGCCGTCATCCTGGTGTTCATCGTCATCCTCTACGCTTTGTCAGGCCGCGCTTCCTTGCTGATTGGCCTCGCCATCCCGTCGTCCTTCCTGATCGGCATCCTTCTGCTCGCCATGATGGGCTACACGATCAACATGATCGTGCTGTTCAGCCTCATCCTGGCGGTCGGCATGCTGGTCGACGATGCCATCATCGTCACCGAATTCGCGGAACGGCGCATGAGCGAGGGCATGCCGAAGGCGGATGCTTTCGCGCTGGCCGCAAGGCGCATGGCCGGCCCGGTCATCGCCGCGACGATGACGCGCATCGCCGCGTTCTCGCCGCTCTTGTTCTGGCCTGGCATCATCGGCGACTTCATGAAATACATGCCGATCACGCTGATCGTGACGCTGTCGGCCTCGATGCTCTATGCGCTGGTGTTCGCGCCGACGCTGGGCGCCATCTTCGCCAAGGCGCCCAAGCATCACGAGGACGAGAACCGCGACGGCTGGTACATGGCGCTGGTCAAGCAGGCGGTGCGCTTCCCGATCACCGTCATCCTGCTCACCGTCGGCCTTTTGGTCGGCGTCGGCTTCGCCTACTCGAAATACGGCGCCGGCGTCGAGTTCTTCCCCAGCGTCGAGCCGGATTACGGCCTGCTCTACGTGCATGCGCGCGGCAATCTTTCGCTGGCCGAGATGGACGCCGCCACCAAGGAAGCGGAGAACCGGCTGCTCGGCTGGCCGGGCGTCAAGTCGGTCTACACGCGCGCCGGCAAGACGCAGGGCGGCGGCCAGGATATCCCCGAAGATGTCGTCGGCGTCATCCAGTACGAGTTCGTCGACTGGCGCGAGCGCAAGTCGGCCAACCAGATCCTCAGCGATCTGCGCGGCGTCATGGCAGGCATTCCCGGCGTCGATGTCGAAGTGCGTGTGCCGGAGGCAGGCCCGCCGACCGGCAAGCCGATCCAGATCAGGCTTTCGGCCGCCGACCCCAAGGGCCTCGACGACAAGGCACGCGCGGTGGCGGCGCGGATCGCCAAGATACCCAACGTCATCGACATTTCGGACGGCCTGCCGCCGCCCGGCGTCGACTGGGCGCTCGAGGTCGACCGCGCCAAGGCGGCGCAATACGGCATCAGCCCGACCTCGGTCGGAACGGTGGTGCAGCTGGTGACCAACGGCTTGAAGCTCTCGGAATACCGGCCCGCCGGGGCGGACGACGCGGTCGACATCAGGCTGCGGCTACCCGAGGACCGGCGCACGCTGTCGACGCTCGATGAGTTGAGAGTGCAGACCTCGCAAGGGTCGGTGCCGATCTCGAACTTCGTCGTGCGCAAGCCCGAGCCGACGGTCGGCATCCTCAACCGCATCGACGGCGCGCGAACAGTGGTGGTGCAAGCCAATGTCAGCGCCGGCGCGCAGGTCGCGGCGGTGCAGCAGGAGGTCACCAAGGCCGTCTCCGAGATGGATCTCGGCAGTGGCATCCGCTGGAAGCTCGCCGGCTCCAACGAGGACAGCGCCGAGGCCGGCGCCTTCCTCAGTAAGGCCTTCGGCGCGGCGATCTTCCTGATCTTCCTGGTGCTGCTCATGCAGTTCAACAAGTTCACCAGCGTCTGGCTGGTGCTGTCCTGCGTGGTCATGGCGACGGTCGGTGTGTTCCTCGGGCTGCTTCTGACGGGCGAGGCCTTCGGAATCGTCATGTCCGGCATCGGCGTCATCGCGCTGGCCGGCGTGGTGGTGAACAACAACATCGTGCTGATCGACACCTACGACCGGCTGCGCGAGGAAGGCTGGGACAAGATGGACGCGGTGCTGCAGACCTGCCGCGAGCGTGCCCGTCCGGTGGTGTTGACGGCGGTGTCGGCCATCCTCGGCGTGCTGCCGATCGCCTTCGGCCTTGGCCTCGAAATCTTCCATCACGAGACGACGATCAACGCGCCGTCGACGCAGTGGTGGATTTCGCTGTCGTCGGCGATCGTCTTCGGCCTCTCCTTCGCCACCTTGCTGACGCTGGTGGTGACGCCGTCGATGCTGATGGTGTTCACGCGCAGCAAGGATAGCCGCTTCAACGCGTTTTTCGGGCGGCTGTTCCGGCGCGGCAAGGGCAAGGTTTCAACGACCGTTGCCGACCACAGTGCAGGCGCCGAGCCGGCAATCGCCTTCCAGAAAGCTGCCGAATAAGTCAACTCAACCAGCAAGATAAAGGCCGCCCGGGGAACAACCGGGCGGCCTTTTGCATTGTTCCGGCATAACTTCACCTCACGGCGAGGGCTTTCTCATGACGATCAGCACACTTCTCGTCATTATTCTCATCCTCATCCTGATCGGCGCCGTGCCGGCATGGCCGCATTCGCGCTCCTGGGGCTACGGCCCTTCGGGCATCGTCGGCGTCATCCTGGTGGTGCTTTTGATCCTGCTGCTGATGGGCAGGATCTGATCCTTATGCGACCGAGCCATGTCACGGCTCGGTCGTTGTCAGCTCAAATCAGGCGGCCGCGCGTGGGGCGGGCGCGACGGCAATGCCGATGTCCCGCATGGCTTCCTTCACCGCCTGATCGAGCGGGGTGTGTGGGATTTCGCCAATGATCTTCTCCAGCCGTGTCGAGACCAGCCGGTGCTCCTCGAAACGAAGGTAGGACATCGAGACGATCTCACGCCACATCGCCACGAACGGGCTGCCAGCGCGTAGCACCCACCAGGGCATGAAGCCGAGCTTCAGCTTGCGCCCGAGCGGATTCTCGGCCGCTGCCTTGATATCGAGGTCGGTGACGGCATGGCCGGGGAAGTTGAGCGCCTCATAGAAGCCGAGCTTGTCCAGATTGCGCGCCAGGCCGACGAAGGCCACGGCGAAGTCGGGCAGATAGGCCCATTCATGGACGAGGTCGGCCGGGCCGGGCGCGGTGTAGATGCCCTTCTCCATCTTGGCGGCAACGACCAGGTCGAACCAGGAGCCGCTGCCGGTGCCGCCGAAGAAGTCGCCGGCCCTGAGCAGAATGGTGCGCACGCGGCCGGCCTCGGCCTCGCGGCGAAACAGATCCTCCATCGCGACGCGGATGCGGCCCTTCTCGGTCGTCGGCCGGAAAGGCGTGTCTTCCGTGATCACGCGAGGCATCGGCGAGCCGTAATTGTAGACGGTGCCGGGGAACAGATGAAGCGCGCCGTTAGCGCGGCAAGCGGCCGTGACGTTCTCGGCCATCGGCAGGCATTTGCCCCAGTCGGTGTAGATCGGGTTCAGGCCGTTGAAGATGATGTCGACGCCTTGCGTTGCGCGGATCAGCGAGTCTCGGTCGAGCGCATCACCGGCTATCGCTGTAGCGCCCTTAAGCTCGGCGGGCACCTTGCCGCTGCGGGTGACGGCGCGAACGTCGAAGCCGGCGTCGATGAAGGCTTTGCCTACGACGCGGCCGAGCCGGCCATTCGCGCCGAGGATTGCGATCTTGGTCATGTTTCGTCTCCGTGTCTGCGTTAGGCCACCAATTTGAGGTTTTCGCAAACGAATGGAAATTGACTGATTTTGGCGATTTGATATTCATAAATGGATGACGGAAATCGACTGGAACCTGATCAAGAGTTTCGTCACCGTGGCAGAGACCGGCAGCCTCTCCGGCGCCGCACGAAAGCTTGCGGCCAGCCAGCCGACGCTCGGCCGCCACATCGCCGAGCTGGAGCAGGCGATCGGCGTGACATTGTTCCGACGCGGGCGCAGCGGCTATGCGCTGACCGAGGCTGGCAACGTGCTGTATGAGCGCGGCAAGGCCGTCAGCGAGCAAGCGAGCGCGTTCTCGCTGCTGGCCCTTGGATCGGTCGAGGCGATCGAGGGCACCGTGCGCATCGCCGCCAGCGAGGTGGTGGCGGCCTATGTGCTACCGGATATCACCGCGCGGCTCGGCGTGGAGGAGCCGGGCATCGAGGTCGAGATCGTCGCTTCGAATCAGGTCGAGAACCTGTTGCGCAGGGATGCCGATATCGCCATCCGCATGGTCAAGCCGGCGCAGAACGAGCTGGTGGCGCGCAAGGTCGCCGACATTCCGCTGCGTTTCTGTGCGGCGAAGGCCTATCTCGACCGGCGCGGCCGGCCGAGCCGGCCCGGTGACCTCGCCGATCATACGCTGGTCGGCTTCGACCGCAGCGATGAGATCGTCCGCGGCCTCAATGCGTTCGGCATTCCCGTCAGCCGCGGCAGCTTTCGCTTCAGGACCGACAATCAAATCGTTCTTTGGGAAGCGGTGCGGACGGGAAATGGCATCGGCATCGGCCAGGAACCGCTGGCCGAACGCGATCCGTCGCTGGAGCTCCTGCTGCCCGGGCTGCCGTTGCCGTCGCTGCCGGTGTGGCTCGCCATGCATCGCGACGTGCGTAGCAGCTTGCGCATCCGCCGCGTCGCGGATTTCCTCCATGAGGAGCTGAAACGCTATTCGGCCGGCGCGGGCTCGGGGGAGAATTCGGCGCGGTGAGCAAGCCCGGCCATCAGAAGGACGACAACCAGCAGTCCCGACAGCGCGACGAAGATCGGGCCGAAGCTCGAATGCTCGGCGACGAAGCCGATCGCCGACGGCGCCACCAGTATGCCGGAATAGCCCATGGTGGTGACGACGCTCATGCCGGTGCCGGATGACATGCCTTCCTGGTTGCCGCCGGCCGAGAAGATGATCGGTACCATGTTGGCGATGCCGAAGCCGCAAAAGCCGAAGGCGGCAATCGCAAGCCATGGCGAGGGCGACAGCCCGGCCACCAGCATGCCCGCCGCGGCGGCAAGAGCCGAACCGCGCAGCGTCGTCACCGCGCCGAAGCGGTCGCGCACACCGTCGCCGAGGAAGCGCATGAGCGCCATGACGCCGGAAAAGGCGGCATAGGCAAGGCCGGCGAAGGCAAGGTCGGCGCCGAGCTCCTGCTGCAGGTAGAGCGCCGCCCAGTCGAGCACCGCGCCCTCGGAGACCATGGTCAGCAAAGCCATCAACCCGACCAGATAGACCACGGGGTGGCCCGGCAGCGAGAATTTCTGGTGCTCTGTCTGCTGCGGCTTGTCCTCTGCGATCAGGTAGCCGATCGCAAAAGCGACAACCGCGAAGGCGAGCGCCGTAACCACGGTCGCATGGACGAGATGGCCGTAATTCTGGATGGCGAAGCCGCCGAGAGCGCCGCCAGCGAAACCGCCAAGGCTCCAGAAGCCGTGCGAGGACGACATGATGGCGCGGGCGAGCCTTCTTTCCACCGCCACCGCATTGGCGTTCATGGCGACATCCATGCCGCCGATCGAGCCGCCGAAGATGAACATGGCGATGGCCGCCAGCGGTACGTTGGGGGCGAGCGCCACGGCCAGCAAACCGAAACTGCCGCACAGGCCGAACCAGCGCAGCACCGTGCGCGAGCCGTGCCTGGAGATCAAATGGCCGCACCAGGTCATCGCCGCCACGGCACCGGCGCCGAACAGGAGGATCAGCAGGCCGAGCGTGAATTTCGAGATATCCAGACGGGTCAGGAACACCGGGATCTGCGGCGCCCAGCTGCCGGTCAAAAAACCATTGGCGAGGAAGATGCCGGCCACGGCCCAGCGTCCGCGAATGGCGGCCTCAATCGTGTTTTGCGCGCTCATGGTCTGTCCGCAATACGAATGGTTTGGGCGCAAGTTAGATCGATTCAATCGGCGGTCAAGAGCCGCATTAGGCGACGTGCTTGGACCAAAGGGCGACGGAGGACCGGTTTTCGTTCGTGGCAGGCTGCTGCCTTGGAGGTTGGCGAGAACGCTTCCCGTTCGTCATCCACGGGCGGAGCAAGGAGCGGAGCGACGCGCGCAGACCCGAGGATCCATGCCGTTACCTAAGAGCGCCGCTACCGTGCAGAACACTCCCTGGGTTGCCTCGTTACGATCTTATCCTGTATCGCCGTGCTCTTCGGCAGCCGTCACGGAATGGATTCTAGGGTCTGCGCGACGTCGCTTCGCGACTGCTTCGCCCTAGAATGACGAAGTCGCGAAGGCGCTCGGCGCCGCTAGTGATCCTTCGGGCGCCTTGCCTCGAACTCCGCCTTCTTCGCGTCGGAAGCCTCGGTCTGGTTCAGCGCCTGCCACTCGGCATAGGGCATGCCGTAGATGATCTCGCGCGACTCGTCCTTGGAGAGCGCGACGCCGTCGACCTGCGCCGCCTCGCGATACCAGTTCGACAGGCAGTTGCGGCAGAAGCCGGCAAGGTTCATCAGATCGATGTTCTGCACGTCGCCGCGCTCGCGCAGGTGTTCGACCAGCCGGCGGAAGGCGGCGGCCTCGAAATCGCGCTTCTGCTCGTCGCTAAGCTCGGTCATGTCATGCGCTCCTCAGGCCCTGTCACACCGGCCCGGTGCGCGAGCCGAACTTCTTCACCTGGTGTATATCGGGACGGCGGTCGATCGCGTCAACGATCGGCGCCAGCTGCTCGGCCCAGGCGAGGGCGTCTTCGCGCCCGGCGATCAGGTCCTGGCGGATCTCGATCAGCGCATGGGCGAAGCCGTTGACGATGGCATGCCGGAACATGGTGTCGCCGCGCAGCGCCCCATCGTAAGGTTCGTTGTCGCCGACGACGAGGCTCTTGTCGGCGGCGAGCATGTCGATCAGCGGCCGCGCCACGCGGTCGTCCAGGTCCCACAATATACCGACATGCCAGGGCCGCCGGATGCCCTGCATGACCGGTGTGAAGGAGTGGACCGAGAAGATGAAGGGCGCCTTGCCGGACGCCTCGGCCACCGAGGCGATCATGGCGCCGACGGCGTCGTGATAGGGCCGGTAGAAGCGGTCGAGCCGTCTTTCCCGCTCTTCCGCGGCCATGGGGTAGTTTCCCGGCACGATGGTGCCGTCATAGAGCTGGCGGATCAGCGTCGGGTCGTCCTCGCCGCGGTTGGGATCGATCAAAAGCCGCGAGAAGTTGGCGAGCACAGCCGGCACGCCGAGCGTCGCCGCCAGCTCGCGCGTCACCGTCTCGACGCCGATATCGTAGGCGATGTGCCGCTCGAACTCGCTCGCCGGCAGGCCGAGGCTGCCATACTCCTCAGGCAGGGCGCGGCGGGCATGATCGCCAAGCAGAACGATGCCTCGCTTGCGATCGCCTTCGACGATATCGAAAGGCGCGAAAACTGTGGATCGGGTCATCGGCTGGAATTGGTCTGGTCGCTGGCTTCCCGGCAGGGTGGTAACGTCATTCCACGAAGAGGACGCTGGCGCAATGCCGTTGTTTGGCCACGGTTTCTGCGAAGAATCCAACGCATGGCGACAAATCGCGCCTGGGGCCTTCTAAATCGATTGGAATTGAACAAAACGGCGCGTTGACATGCGCCCGGAGTTTGCCGAAAAGGGGCGTCGAGAGATGCAGATGTCGTTCTTGAGGGGTTTCAGG
>NZ_RZOT01000134.1:0-11930 GCF_003999085.1 Mesorhizobium sp. M4A.F.Ca.ET.090.04.2.1 | reverse complement strand
CCGAACGCCCGGTCGGGCTTGGTCGAAAGCTTGCCCAGCGCCTCGTCGCGGCTGCCCTCGCGGCGCTTGCGCGCCTTGATCAGGCCGCCCTCGCCGATCGGCCGGCGGTCGCCGTCGCGAGAGAATTTCGGCGGTTCGGCCCCTTCGCGGCGCGGCTCGGTGCGGCGCACCGGCCTGTTGGAGAAGGGTTTTGCAATCTCGGCATCGAAATTGGCGCCGGATTCCTCGATCAGGCGCTCGCCGAGCTGCTCACGCAGCACGCGGCCCTTGATCTCCAGCACATGGCCCTCCGGCAGATCCTCGAGCTGGAACGGCCCGTAGGAAATGCGGATCAGCCGCGTCACCTCGAGGCCGAGCGCGCCCAGGATGTTCTTGACCTCGCGGTTCTTGCCTTCGCGCAGGCCGATCGTCAGCCAGGCATTGGTGCCCTGTTCGCGGTCGAGGCTGGCTTCGATCGCGCCATAGAAGACGCCGTCGACGGCGATGCCTTCGCGCAAGCCCGCGAGCGCGCTTTCCTCGACCTTGCCGTGGACGCGCACGCGGTAGCGCCTGAGCCAACCGGTGGCCGGCAATTCGAGCACGCGCGACAGGCCGCCGTCATTGGTGAGCAGCAGCAGCCCTTCGGTGTTGATGTCGAGGCGACCGATGGTCATCAGCCGCGGCAGTTCGGCCGGCAGCACGTCGAAGACGGTCTTGCGGCCCTCGGGATCGCGGTTGGTGGTGACGACGCCGGCCGGCTTGTGGAACAGGAACAGCCGAGTGCGCTCGATCTTGGGGATTTCCATGCCGTCGAGATGGACGATGTCGTCGGGCATGACGTTGAAGGCCGGCGAGGACAGCACCCGGCCATTGACCTTGACGCGGCCGGCGGCGATCAGTTCCTCGGCGTCGCGGCGCGAGGCCAGGCCGGCGCGGGCAAGCCGCTTGGCGATGCGCTCGCCGGCTTCCTCAGCGGCTTCGGCGGGACGCGGGCGAGGCTTGAAGCCGCCGCCTGATGCGCCTTGCGGCCGCTCGCCAAAGTCACGCTTGGGGCGATCGCTGAAGTCGCGCTTGGGACGATCCGCGAAGTCGCGTTTCGGACGGTCCGCGAAATCTCGCTTCGGGTGGTCGCCAAAATCACGCTTGGGCCGTTCGAAACGTTTTTCGCCGCCCTCGCCTGACGCGGCCATCGGCCGGTCGCCGCGCGGGGCGTAGGGCTTGCGCGGTCCCTTCTCATAAGGCTTGCCCTCGGGGCGCGGTCCCTTGCGGAACGGCTTTTCGCCGCGCGGGCCAGCGCCCTCGCTCGCCTCACGCGGCAAGTATTCGCGCTTAAAGTCGCGCGCCGGCCGCTCACCGTCCGCTGCCATCGGCCGATCACCACGCGGCGCATAGGGCTTGCGCGGTCCGTCGCGCTTCTCGAAGGGCTTGCCCTCGGGACGCGGCGCCTTGCGGAACGGCTTTTCCGCCCGCGCCGCACCAGCCTCACGAGGCCGGTCGCCGCTTTTGAAATTGCGCTTTGGCCGCTCGCCTTCGGCGGCTATCGGCCGGTCGCCACGCGGCGCGTAGGGCTTCTTGGCGCCGAAGGACGGCTTGCCGCCTTTGCTGGCGGCGCCGTCGCGGCTGCGCGATCCCGCGGCTTTCGGACCGCCCCTGACCGGACCCTTTTTAGCCCGGAATTTCTTGTCGTTGTCGTCCATGTGGCCTTTGCCTGTTTGCGCTGCTACAGCGTGGCGCATCCTTTCGGGCGCGCAAAGGACGCTGTAGCACTTTGATTTGGCGCATGATCGTTTCCGAAAACCGAGTCCGATTTTCGAGGTTAGGCGCTAGATAACAGGATCGCTGTCGGGTGGCGAGGAGATAATCGGAATGGAAACCGCGTGAAGCGGCCGGATTTCATGGCATTGGCGCTTGAGGAGGCGGCAGCCGCCGCGCAGCGCGGAGAAGTGCCGGTGGGCGCGGTCATCGCCAGCCGCGGCATCGTCGTGGCAAGAGCCGGCAACCGCACCCGCGAGCTTGCCGACCCGACGGCGCATGCCGAGATGCTGGCGATCCGCCAGGCCTGCGAAAAGCTCGCCAGCGAGCGGCTCACCGGCCACGATCTCTATGTGACGCTGGAGCCCTGCGCCATGTGCGCGGGCGCCATCTCCTTCGCGAGGCTGCGCCGGCTTTATTTCGGCGCCGTCGACGAGAAGGGCGGCGCGGTGGTCAACGGCGTGCGCTTCTTCGCCTCGCCGACCTGCCACCACGCGCCGGACATCTATCCGGGCATGGGCGAGAGCGAGGCATCGCTCATTCTCAAGGATTTTTTCCGCGAGCGGCGCGAGGTCTAGCCACGATTTTTGGACGATGGCGGGACCGAGGAGGCGCGAAAGATAGCTACCGCTGTCGTTGTGCAGCGATGCGCTGAAACCTTACCACCAGTCGAACCAGCCGCCGCTCTTGCTCTTGGCGGCCGCCTCCTTCTTGAGGCGGCGTTCCTTCTTGTACTCGTCCTCGCCGAGTTCGCCCTGCGGCGCTGTGCCGGCTGCGACGCGATAGGCCAGCGGCGGCTCGCTGAGATATTTGCGGGTGTTCGGGTCGCCCTGCTTGCCCTCTGCCATGCGACGCTGGATCTCGGCGGCGCGGCCCTTGTCGGAGTCCTCCGGCGACCAGCGCGGCGGATGGCTCGAAGCCGAGTCCGCCAACGCCTTCTTCACCGCGGTCGGATCGGTCTGCACGTCGTCGACGATCTGCGACTGATAGGACGGATCGTCCTGGTGGGCGGTGGCGTCGGCGCGCAGGCGGGCGCGGCGCTGCTCCGGCGATTCGGGCCAATCGGCGCTCGCCGTCTCGATGCTCTCCTGCGGCGGCGGCAAGTTTTCCTTTTGACCCGGCGCCGGCTTCACCAGATCGGGACGCGGCTTGTAGTCGATCGGATCCTTGCGCTTCGGCGCGATCGAAAAGGCGCTGGAAAGGTCGCCGGCAAGCTGTTCGCCGGCGGTCTTGTCGGTGCCGTAGGTGGGCGAGCTCATGCAGCCCGACAAGGCAAGTCCGGATGCGACCAGCGGCGCCAGCAGTGCGGCGCGCACACAGATTCTCTCGGTCATGCCAAAAAGTCCCACACTAGACAGCCTCTCGATCGCCACCGGCCAAAAGATCCGGTCCCCATCGACGATGCACTTGCGACGGAAATCCGGCGACAATTTGTCGTCCGGAGTTTCGCGTGTTTACCTCAACCACCCGTTAAGGGCAACGCGCCGGCGGATTTGCATTGCCCGGCGTGGCATTTGTGCACTTATTTGATTGGGTGCATGTCGTTTTCCCAAAACCGCGGCACACTTTTGGGCGACATGCACCTAAAGCCGCCCAAGCGCTTTCAGTTCATGCAGCACGGCCGCATCCCTGGCCGAAACATCGGGGAATGCCCCGTCCTGCCCGACATCGGCCGTGTAGCGCCACGACCGCGCGCACTTAACGAGCCCGCGGTCCTCGGCCTTCTCGACCACCACCGCCACGCCCTTGACGTCGTCCAGCGTGAACGCGCCGTCCGGCGCCTTGCCTTTGGCGATGACGAGATCGCTGGTGATCGCCATCTCGGCCATATCGACATCCGATATCGCCGCTTCCAGCGCGGCATCGTCGAGGCTCACGACCGGCACGGCCTCCAGCGAGGAGCCGATCAGTTTCTCGGCGCGCGCGATCTCCAGCGCGCCGGTGACGACGCGGCGCACCTGCCGGACCTTGCGCCATTTCTCGGCCAGCGCCTCGTTCCGCCAGTTTTGCGGAATGACCGGGAACTGGTCGAGATGCACCGAGACGGCATCCGGGTGACGATCGAGCCAGGCCTCTTCCATCGTGAAGGGCAGCATCGGCGACAGCCACTTCACCAGGCATTCGAAGAGGTGGCGCACGACCTGCACAGCCGCCTTGCGGCGCAGGCTCGATGGCCCGTCGCAATAGAGCGCGTCCTTGCGGATGTCGAAGTAGAATGCCGAGAGCTCGACCACCATGAAGTCGAGCAAAGCGCGCGTGATGCGCTTGAACTCGAAGGCGTCGTAGCCCTGGCGCACCACTTCGTCGAGCTCGGACAGCCGGTGCAGCATCAGCCGCTCCAGTTCCGGCATCTCATCCAGCGGAACGTCCTCGCCATCGTCGTGGGCAAGCGTGCCCAGCATCCAGCGGATGGTGTTCCTGAGCTTGCGGTAGGCGTCGATATTGGTCTGCAGCACGTTCTTGCCGAGGCGCTGGTCTTCCCAATAGTCGGTCGTCACCACCCAGAGCCGGAGGATATCGGCGCCGGACTGTTTGATGACGTCCTGCGGCACCACGGTGTTGCCGAGCGACTTCGACATTTTCCGCCCCTCTTCATCCATGGTGAAGCCATGGGTGACGACGGTGTCGTATGGCGCCCTGCCCCGGGTGGCGCAGCTTTCGAGCAGCGAGGAGTGGAACCAGCCGCGATGCTGGTCGGAGCCTTCGAGATAGACGTCGGCCGGCCATTTGAGATCCGGACGGTCCTCCAGCGTGAAGACATGCGTCGAGCCCGAATCGAACCAGACATCGAGGATGTCCATCACCTGATGCCATTTCGCGGCATCGTGATTGCCGAGGAAGCGCTCCTTGGCGCCGGGCGCGAACCAGGCGTCGGCGCCCTCGGCCTCGAAGGCCTCCATGATGCGCTGGTTAACCGCCTCGTCCTTCAGCACGTTGCCGTCCACGTCGGCGAAGACGGCGATCGGCACGCCCCAGGCGCGCTGGCGCGATAGCACCCAGTCGGGGCGCTCCTCGATCATGGCGCGGATGCGGTTCTGGCCGGCGGATGGCACGAAGCGGGTGTCGTCGATCGCCTTCAGCGCGCGGCTGCGTAGCGTCGTGCCGTCGCCGAGGTCCTTGTCCATGTAGACGAACCATTGCGGCGTGTTGCGGAAGATGATGGGTTTTTTGGATCGCCAGGAGTGCGGATAGGAATGCTTCAGGCGGCCGCGCGCGAACAGCGCGTTGCGCTTGATCAGTTCCTCGATGACGGCCTGGTTGGCGTTGCCCTTCTTGCCATTGTCGTCGATGACGCGCGCTGCCCCACCTTCGCGGTCCGGACCGAAGCCCGGCGCGTCCTTGGTGAAGAAGCCGGCATCGTCGACCGGGAACGGGATCGCGGTGTCGACGCCGCGCTTGAGCAATTCCGCCACGGCGTCCATCCAGGCGTCGAAGTCCTCGCGGCCGTGGCTGGGCGCGGTGTGCACGAAGCCGGTGCCGGCATCGTCGGTGACATGTTCGCCACCGATCATCGGCACCGGGAACTGGTAGCCGTCGGCCAGCCCCCTGAACGGGTGCGAAAGCGTCAGGCTGGCAAGCTGTTCGGCCGAAACGTCGTGAACGCGCGCCAGCGTCACCTTGGCCTTGGCGGCGGCGTCCTCGGCCAGCGCGTCGGCGAAGATCAGCTTCTCGCTAGGCTGTGGACCGAACGCGTTCTCGGCCGCGGTCACCTCGTAGAGACCGTAGGCGACGCGCGGCGAATAGCTGACGGCGCGGTTGCCGGGCAAGGTCCAGGGCGTCGTCGTCCAGATGACGACATGGGCCTCGAGCAGATCGAGCGACGATTCCGACAGCGCCGCCGCGGCGGCGTCCTCGGCGCCGACGACCGGGCGCGCGAGGCTCGCGACCGGGAATTTCACCCAGATCGTGTCGCTCTCATAGTCCTGGTACTCGACCTCGGCCTCGGCCAGCGCCGTGCGCTCGACCACGCTCCACATGACCGGCTTCGAGCCACGATAGAGCTGGCCGGACATGGCGAATTTCAACAACTCGCCGGCGATGCGCGCCTCGGCGTGATAAGCCATCGTCGTATAGGGATTGTCGAAATCGCCGACGACGCCGAGGCGCTGGAACTCGCCGCCCTGCACCTTGATCCAGTGCGCGGCGAAGTCGCGGCATTCCTTGCGGAATTCGTTGACCGGCACCTCGTCCTTGTTCTTGCCCTTGGCGCGGTACTGCTCCTCGATCTTCCACTCGATCGGCAGGCCGTGGCAGTCCCAGCCCGGCACGTAGTTGGCGTCGTAGCCGCGCATCTGGAAGGAGCGGTTGATAACGTCCTTGAGGATCTTGTTCAGCGCATGGCCGATATGGATGTTGCCGTTGGCGTAGGGCGGGCCATCATGCAGCACGAATTTCTCGCGGCCGGCGGCCTCCTCGCGCAGCGTGCGGTAAAGGTCCATGTCCTGCCAGCGCTTGACCAGCGCCGGCTCCTTCTCGGGCAAGCCGGCGCGCATCGGGAAATCCGTCTGCGGCAAGTAAAGCGTGCGGGAATAGTCGATCGTTTCAGCGGTATCGGTCATTGGTCTGCCATGTGCATTGCCCGGCGGCGGAAAAGCTCGGGCGTTGAACTATCATCATCTGGAAAAGCGCGAGAGCCACGCGCAAAAGTCCCGGCGGCTCCGGCGGCGCTCAGGCCACCCGGAACACCGGGCTCGTAATTCGTATCGCGATCGCAAACAGGCGCGAAAAGCTCGTCATGGCCGGGCTTTTAGCGGATTAGTCAGCAGGAATAAAGCGCCGAGTTCAGGCGGCTACATTGAAAAGTCGAAGCGATAGGTGGTCGACACGCCGACGGTCCACTGGTTGCGGTCGCCGCGCTCCTTGACCAGGCTGGAATCAGCCGCCGGCCCCATCAGGCGCGAATACTCGGTGAAGACGCTGGCCGTCATCGGCTCGGTCACCTTCCAGGTGATCGCGCCGCCGAGGCCGGTCGACTTCAGGCCGCCGTCCGGATGGTATTCGCTGAGGCCGGAGGCCGCCGCCTCGGTGGCGTTGACGCCGTAGTAGGCGTCGAAATAGCCCGACGAGGCGAAGGAAACGCGCGGCCCGCCGGAGATGCGGACCGTCGGCGTGACGTCGTAGAAGGCATCCGCCGCGATGTCGGCGACGAAGCCGTCATGGGCGCGGATGCCATGCCTGAGCTCGGCCCGCGCCCGCACCCAGTCGAGCGGATAGAATTCGAAAAAGCCGCCGACCTCGCCGCCCCAGCGCACCGGATCAAGGCCTTCCAATTCGTCCTTGCTGGCACGCGAGAACAGGAGCTTGCCGGTGAGGCCGGCGCGCACGCTGCCGTCGTCGATCAGCGCCAGCGAGATGTTGTCGTTGCGCGAGGTGAAGCGCGCTTCCGGACCCACCTTGCCGAGCGAGATGATCGGCTGGGCGCTGAGCATGTACTTCTTGCCGCCCTCGAAATTCGGCGCGATGAGGCCGGTTGCGCCGAGCGTCAGGTACCAGTCGCCGGATATCCAGCTGCCCTCGCCCGCCCCGGCGGTCGGGACACCCAGCAGGACGGCGGTCATTACCAGCGGAATCGCCCGGACAATACGCATCGTTACCCCATACGCGAAACACGCCGGCGCAAACAACCGGCAGTGCTCAAGCCATGGCGCGGGTTCGGTAAAATTTGACTTAAAGTCGTAACATCGGAAGCTGGACTGGTTGACTCCCAACCAATTCAACGACCCGCACTGTCGCAAACTCGAGATGTCCGAAACGCGCTTAGGGTGTGAATTGGGAAGCATCGACAACGGTTGCAACGGGACATTCGGGTTGCTCGCCTCACTAAGCGTCGCCGCTCACTCGGCCTGCGATGGCGAATGCCTGTAGGTTTTTGACCTTTCCGTGGTCCTGGTCGGCGTTAGCGATGATCGAAAAGAACGCCGCGCGGGCGATGTCTTTCTTGGATGCATCGGGGTGTTCCTTCCTTGCCGCCTTCAACAGTTGTTTCGGCGTCATATCCGGCGTCACAATCCGCATCAGAGTATCGCTGATCGTCCGCAATTCCGTGGCATCCATTGGGAAACTCCCTGGCCCCCACTAACAAACTTTAGCAGAGCGACTTTGGTAGCTGAATCTAAATTCACGTTACAAAGCAGACAAGAGCCAGCGCGTGCGGGCTGGGTCGGCTGTCTCATAAGGGCGAAAGCGCATGGCTGCAATCGGCGGCAACCAACCGGCCGGCTCGTGCCGCTAGGAATTGAGGAAGCCGACAGATCAGTCTTCCTTCAAATTTCCGGCTTCGTCCTTGAGCCAGTCGGCACCATGCTTCCACAGCAAGGCACGCGCCTGTTTCGGCGTGACGTCGGCAATTTCCGTCAGATGCTGCTCTTGCCCGGCTCACATTCCTCCTTTTTTCTTTGGTAGCCATCTCCTGTGTCCTTTTCCTGCATCATCGGATGAACGAGGACTGACAGGTATGGTACCGGCCCGCATATCGTCGTCAGCCGGCTTGAGGTCCGGCCACAGATGGTCAAGGCGAGCGGTTGTTTGTGACAGCTTTATGACGCACCATGCAGGGAGGGTCCCTTCGATTGTCGTGAAGTTGCGCGGCGCCGAGGACATCATGCAGGAAACGGAACTGAAGTTCGAGCTGTCGCGGTCGGGTGCGGGATCGCTCCTCAAGAAGAATCCGTTCGGGTCCTCGCCCACAATTCTTCAGCAGAAATCCATCTATTTCGATACGCTCGGATGGGACCTGTCCAAGCGCGGTCTATCGCTTCGCATCCGGCAATCGGGTGATAAAAGGATCCAAACCCTCAAAGCCGGCGATGGCACCGCCGCCGGATCGTTCACGCGCGAGGAATGGGAGCGCCCGGTCGACGGCGATACACCGATACTTGACGATCCGCAGATCAGAGACCTGCTTGCAGAGGATGGCGCAAAGCTGGCGCCATTGTTCGAGGTTCATGTCAAACGGCATTCTTGGAATGTGTCGGATGGCGACGCCACGATCGAGGTTGCCCTGGATCTTGGCAAGGTCGTCGCAGCCGGTCGCGAGGCACCGCTCTGCGAGATCGAGTTGGAGAAGAAGGCGGGCTCGCCGGCAGCTCTGTTTGCGCTCGCTCGGAAAATTGACCTGGTCACGCCGGCGCATCTCGGGGTGCTAAGCAAAGCTGAACGAGGCTATCGTCTGCTTGGCCCTGCACCGGGTGCTGTGAAATCAGTTGCGACCCCGCTCACGTCCGAGATGAGCGTGGCAATGGCTTTCGCGCGCATCGCAGCGGCCTGTCTCAAACAGTTCCGTCTCAATGAGATGGCGCTGGGATGGTCTCGCGATGCCGACTCCCTGCACCAGGCTCGCGTGTCGCTGCGACGGCTGCGCTCCCTATGCTCGATCTGCAAGTCGCTATTCGACGACAGCCGTTTCGACTACATGCGAGGAGAATTGAAATGGCTCGCAGCGGAACTTGGCGATGCACGCAATATCGACGTGATGATCGATCACGCTTCCAGCAGGATTCTTGCAAGCCGTCTTCAGGAAGTGCGCGACGACGCCTATGCGGCGGTCGCAGCATCGTTCTCTTCAATTCGCGCCCGCTCCTTGATGATCGATGTCACCGAGTGGATTTCCATCAAGGACTGGCGAACCCAATCGGATGAAATGTTGTCCGAACAGTCGTCGAAGGATTTCGCCTCGGATGTATTTGATAAACTTTGGAAGAAGGTGGCGAAGGGCGGCAACAATCTTATCGACGCCGATGACGATACCCGCCATAAAGTACGGATCGCCGCAAAGAAACTGCGCTACGCGGCCGAGTTCTTCGAGCCGCTCTACAACGGCAAGGCCGAGGCCAAACGCCATCGACGGTTCATCGAGGCGATGAAGGGCCTGCAGGATCATCTCGGCAGCCTCAACGATATTGCCACCGCCCCCGATATGCTGGCAGCGCTGGAGCTTTCGGACGTAACTGGTGCGGACGATCTCTTCAGCGGCGAGGACAAGTCCAAGCTTCTCAAGGACGCCGCGGAAGCACACGACACCTTTGTCAAGACCAGGCGCTTCTGGCGTTGAGGCAGCATGCGGAGGGAGCGACGAAGCTCCAATGCCCACTTCCGGTGTCACCGCGCTCGCCGGCCTAGCCATCGCCATGGGCTGGCCGGTGCGGAGCTGTTCTATGGCTGCCCGAGAGGCTGCGCCTCGCCCGCCTCGCATTCCGGCAGTCGCACAGGTTTGGCGAGTTTCGCCAGCGCCTCGGGCTTGGCGCAAGCCGGAAAACCGGCGAGCGGCATCGTTTCAATAAACCGGCTGCGCTCACTAGTGCTCAAGCCGACTTCATTGATCATGCTCTCGACGGTCAGGTCGGGGTACTGCTTGAGAGTTTCCCTAACCGCGGCATTCGCCTCATCCATCCGACCCAGAGCCGCAAGGGAGCCGCTAAACACCACCCACCTCCAATGGTCGTAGTTGTCAGGTGTCATGCGCTCCAGCATCTTCAAGGCGTCCTCATACCGGCCGGCCATAAAATAGGCAGGGCCGAAGAAGTTGGACGTCCACATCGGATAGTTCGGGTCGAGCCGCATTACCTGGTCGACCATCTGAGCGCCGCGTTCGGGTTCACCGAAGCGTGCCGCATAGCCGGTATAGAACGTCAGGATTTCGGACGAACCGGGAGCAAGACGAAGGGCCGTATCCAGTTCGGCCTTGGCGCGGGCGTTGTCGCCCTTGTGGCTGAGACTCATCCCAAACACGGCGTGTGCCTCAGCGTCGCCTGGATCGAGCCGCACCGCGTGTTCGGCCACATCGGCAGCCGCCTTGATCTCGCTCTCGGGATTGATACCGAAGCCAGCCAATATGCCATGCGCATGGTAAAGTTCTACCCAGGCGCGAGCCAGCCCGGGGTCCAGCTCAATGGCGCGGTTGAGAAGCGCGATTGCCTCCTGCTCATCGGCTACGGTGATCTCTTCAATCTTCTCGGTCCCGAGCAGATAATAGTCGTAAGCATTTAGGTTTTCAGGTCGTTTGCGTTTGGCCGCGGCCCGCCCGGCCGTCTGAATCAACCCTACGCCACCGCCCAGCCGGTTGGAGACTTGCTCTGCGATCTCGGTCTGGACGGCGAACACGTCCTCAGCGGGCCGGTCCCAACGATCCGACCAAAGGTGGTTGCCGGTTAGTGCATCGATCAACTGTGCGGTGACCCGCACCCGCCCATCTTGCCGCTGGATGGAGCCTTCCAGTACGAAGCCGACATGGAGCGCACGCGCGACCTGGCGGGCATCCACCGGCTTGCCCTTGTAAACTTCCGTCGAATTCCGGGCCACGACGTCAAGTTCGGGAAACCGCGCGAGGTCGGTGATGATATCCTCAGTCAAGCCATCGGCCAAACGCCCGCTGGCCTCGTCGCCATAATTATTGAAAGGCAGCACCGCGACCGACGGCTTGGCCCCCAGTAACGCGGGCTGAAAGAACCACCAGGTCCCCACACCCACCAAAGCCAGCACCACGATCGCCGCCGCAGCCGTCCTGGTCCAGTGCGGCATCGCCTGGCGTAAGGTCCGGCGCAGCCGCTTGCCATCGAGCCTCACCCGGTACATCCGCACGGGGCGGTTGATATTCTTGACGTGCTGCTCGCCGACGAAATCGAGTGGCCAATCAAGCTTGCCCTGCAAATGGTCGTAGGCCGTACCTGACACCATCACCCCGCCCGGCTCGGCAAGCTGCTCTATGCGAGCGGCGATATTGACGCCGTCGCCATACACATCGCCATCCACCAGCGCCACATCGCCAAGATTTATCCCGATGCGGAACACGATCCGCTCTTGCTCCGGCAGTCCACCATTGCGAACGGCCACAGCTTTTTGAATTTCGGCTGCGCAGATCACCGCATCGACCACGCTGTCGAAGACGACAAGTGCGCCATCTCCCAACAGCTTGACAATTCGACCCTGATGCAGAGCGATCGCCGTATCGGTTACGTCGGCCCGGATAGCTCTCAGGCGCTCGATTGTGCCAGCTTCGTCAATCTCGGTCGCCTTTGAATAGCCGACCATATCCACTGCAAGGATCGCCAGCAGTTTCCGGTTCATTGGAGGGACGATCATCATCCTGCCCCGGACCCATCATTGCCAAAATGGTACACCTAACCCAGCATGCTGACGAGAGGCCCGACCCACCAGGCCAGGATGTCGTCCATTGGTCCGGCGGTCGGAAAGGTCGCTTCCAC
>NZ_RZOT01000133.1:0-11932 GCF_003999085.1 Mesorhizobium sp. M4A.F.Ca.ET.090.04.2.1 | reverse complement strand
GTGTTCGACGTCGTCGTTCCCGCCGCCCGCCGTGACGTCGCGCTTTCGGCCTTTGCCCACAACTGCCATCTGCTCACCGAAAAGCCGCTGGCCGACACTCCGGACAATGCCCGCGCCATTGTCGAGGCGGCGCGTCGCGCCGGGCGTGTTCATGCCGTCGTGCAGAACCGGCGCTATGTCGCCAATGTCCGGCGCATCCGTCGCTTTCTCGACTCGGGCGCCATCGGCAAGCCGACCAGCATCCATGCCGATTTCTTCGTCGCACCGCATTTCGGCGGCTTTCGCGAGGAGATGGCGCATGTGCTGCTGCTCGACATGGCGATCCACACCTTCGATGCCGCCCGCTACATGGCCGCCGGCAAGCCGGCCAGCGTCTACTGCCAGGAGTGGGAGCCGGCCAGTTCCTGGTACCGGCAGGGATCGTCGGCCAGCGCCGTCTTCGATTTCGGCGGCGGCAAGGTCTTCACCTATGCGGGCAGCTGGTGCGCCGACGGCTTCCGGACCAGCTGGGAAGGAAGCTGGCGCATCGTCGCCGAGCGCGGCAGCCTGCTCTGGGACGGGTTTGACGGGCTTAAGGCGGAGGTTGTGACGCCGGGCCGCGACGGCTTGTTCGACAAAACCCAGCCGATCGATGTGCCGCCGCTCGACGCATTCGACCGCGTCGACGGTCATCTCGGCATCATCAGGGATTTCATGCATGCGGTCGAGACCGGCACCGAGCCGGAAACGCGCGGCACCGACAACATCAACAGCCTGGCCATGGTCTTCGGCGCGATCGAAAGCGCCGAGACCGGACGCAGGGTTGCGATCGCCAGGGAAGCGCAATGATGGCAAACCCGCTCCTTGACATCAGGATCGGCACCATGGTCAGGGCCAATCTCGACGACCCGGCGGCCTACATCAAACAGATCCTGCCGCTCGGTTTCGAGAGCATCCAGCCGTTCTTCTGGCAGACGCTTGGCGGCAAGGACCTGCCGCGGCTCGCCGGCCAGATCCGCGAGGCGATCGGCGATGCCGACGTCACCATCTCGTCGATCGGCGTGTTCGGCAATCCGCTGGAGAGCGGCGAGGTCGATCGCGGCGTGCTCGCGGCCTGGGAGACGGTCATCGACCATGCGCATCTGTTCGGCGCTTCCACGGTCAGCGGCTTCACCGGCCGCATCCGCGGCAAGCCGCTGACCGACAGCCTGCCGCGCTTCCGCGAGGTCTGGGGGCCGCTGGCGAAGCGCGCCGCGGACAAGGGCGTGCGCATCGCCTTCGAGAATTGCGCCATGGACGGCAACTGGGCTGCCGGCGACTGGAACATCGCCCACAATCCCGACGCCTGGGAGCTGATGTTCAATGAATTGCCGGATGACAATCTCGGCCTCGAATGGGAACCCTGCCATCAGCTCGTCTACCTGATCGACCCGATGCCGCAGATCCGCAAATGGGCGCCGCGCATCTTCCATGTCCACGGCAAGGACGCCACCGTGCGCTGGGACGTCATCCGCGAGCACGGCGTGTTCGGCCGGCTGCCCTTCGTGCAGATGCGCACGCCGGGCTTCGGCGACAGCGACTGGACGCGGGTGATCAGCGAATTGCGGCTGGCCGGCTACAAGGGCGCCATCGACATCGAGGGTTGGCACGACCCGGTCTATCGCGACGACCTGGAGATCACCGGGCAAGTGCGCGCGCTGGATTATCTCAAGCAATGCAGGGGAGGTGCCAGCTACCTGCCAAATCCGATGTGAGGCCAAATTTGACGTGAGTGGCCGGCGGGAGGAGCCGGCCGGCCAGTTTTGCGGCGCACTGCCGAAACGAATGTCGAAAACCCTCGCTTGGCGAGGAAACAAAGGGAGGAACGTGCATGAGCATCGCGTTGAGAACGACACTACTGCGCACGACTGTCGTGGCCGCCGCCACGGCGCTTGCCGCCGCCATTTCCACCTTGCCGGCGCAGGCGCTCGACGCCCAATGGTGCAAGGACGTCCACATCCGCTTCTTCGTCGGCGGCGCCGAGGGCGACGCCTTCGGTACCATCGTCTATAATGGCGCCAAGCAGGCGGCGGCCGATCTCGGCCCCAAGGTTGACTACATCTTCTCCCAGTGGGACGTCGAGAAGATGGTGCAGCAATTGCGCGAGGCGGTTGCGGTCAAGCCCCAGGGCATTGCTATGATGGGCCATCCGGGCGACGCCGCGATCATGCCGCTGGCCGAGCAGGCGCACAAGGACGGCATCAAGATGATGTACCAGAACGTGCCGGTGCCGAAGGTGGTGGCGGCGTTCGGCGGCGGCTATGTCGGCGCGCAGCAGGAGCAGCAGGGCCGCGCGCTCGGCGCCGAGGCGTTCAAGCTGGCCGGGCTCAAGGCCGGCGACAAGGCGATCATGATCGGCCCGTTCGAAAACGAGAGCCGCGGCGCGCGCGAGCGCGGCACGGTCGCGGCGCTGAAGGAGGCCGGCGTCGAGGTCATCCAGCTGTCCTCGCCGCCGAGCGGCGAATGGGCGTCGGACCCCAACCTCGCCATTCCGGTGATCACTGCGGCACTGCTCAACCATCCCGACGTCAAGGCGGTTGGCTATCCCGGCGGACAGATGCTGGGCAACGTGCCGACCTACATGCAGGCGGCGGGGCGCAAGGCAGGCGAGATCTTCAATTTCGGCTTCGACACCAGCCCGCAGATCGTCGAGGGCTTCAAGGGTGGCTGGGTGCAGTTGACGGCCGACCAGCAGCCGTTCATGCAGGGCTATCTGCCTATCCTCAGCCTCTGCCAGCAGGTGGTGCTGGGCCTCGCGCCGATGAATGTCGACACCGGCGCCGGCTTCGTCACGCCGCAGAATTACGAGATCGTCGCCGAGCTGGCCAAGCAGGCGCTGCGCTGACCTCCCAAGGCTGCCGGCCGGGATTTCGCCCGGCCGGCGGGACCGCCGGCGAGGAGGCCGGCAAGACAGACAATCCGAGCGAGGATCGCATGGGCGAACGCATCATCGAACTGCGCGACATCAAGAAGTCCTATGGCCAGGTCTATGCGCTTGGCGGCGTCAACCTCAGCGTCGACCGCGGCGAGGTGGTCGGCCTGATCGGCGACAATGGCGCCGGCAAGTCGACGCTGATCAAGATCCTGTCAGGCGTGGTCAAGCCGACCAGCGGCGAGATCCTGGTGCGCGGCAAGCCGGTCAGCGGATGGAGCGCGGCGCGCTCGCGCGACGCCGGCATCGAAACGGTGTTCCAGGACCGGGCGCTGGCCGTGCAGCAGACGATCGTGCGCAACATCTTCATGGGCCGCGAGCTGACCGGCTTCATGGGCTGGCTGAAGGTCGGCAAGGAGATCGAGGAGGCAAGCCGGTTGATGCGCGAGATCGGCTTCACCTCGAAAGTGTTCACGCCGCATTCGATCGTCGGCCAGCTTTCGGGCGGCGAGCGCCAGGGCGTGGCGATCGCGCGCGCCATCTACAAGCAGGCAGAGCTGATCATCCTCGACGAGCCGACGACGGCGCTGTCGCTGACCGAGACCGCCAAGGTTTTCCACTTCGTGCGCCAGGTGCGGGCGAGCGGCCGCTCGATCCTGTTCATCGGCCACAACATCCACCACGTATTCGACATTGCTGACCGCTTCGTGGTGCTCGACCGCGGCAAGGTGGCGCTGACCGCCGACCGCAGCCAGATCAAGTCGGCGGAAGATCTCATCAACTTCATGGAAGACGTGGCGCATCCGGGCGGCCTGCCCGGACTGCACGAGGCGGGCGAAGCGGAGCAGGGAGCGCGATGAGCAAGGCCATGGAACCCGATCTGCAATCTCCCCTGGGAAGAACAAGCGGCCAGGCAGGCAAGGAATGGAGCCATCCATCCGACCACTGGCTGCGCGGCTTCGTCATCGACAACCGCGCCGCGCTCGGCACGCTCGGCGTGTTCATCTTCATGATGGCGGTGTTCATCATCGCCAATCCGACGGTGTTCACCACCTGGTATCTCTACAGTTCGGTGCTGACGACGCTTCCCGTTGCGCTGTTCGTGGTCGTGCCGCTGGTCTTCGTCGTCACCTGCGACGAGATCGACCTGTCGTTCCCGGCGACGATGGGTTTTGCCTCATGGGTCTTCGCGCTGGTCGTGCAGGCCGGCTACGATCCGTTCCTCGGCATCGCCGCCGCGCTGGTCACCGGTACGCTGCTCGGCTTCCTGGTCGGCTCGCTGGTCGTCTATGGCGGACTGTCGTCGCTGATCGCCACGCTCGGCATGAATTTCCTGCTGCGCGGCCTGATCCAGATTATCAACGAGGGCAGGTCGACGGCGCTGACCGGCCTTGCCGACAGCTCAGCCTACAAGATCTTCTCGAGCCAGCTCTGGGGCATCCCGGTGCAGATCTTCTGGGCCATCGCCTTCGTCGTTTTCTCGGCGCTGCTCTACAACCGCCACCGCTTCGGCGCGCAGGTGAGGGTGGTCGGCGACAATCCGGACAGCGCCAAGCAGATGGGCATCGACGTCAAGCGCGTCAAAGTCAAGGTGTTCGTCTTCACCGGCATCGGGGCGGCGATCGCCGGCACCTTCTCGGTGATGATCAACTTCACCTGGTGGCCAACGGCCGGCGACGGCTATCTGCTGCCGGTGCTGGCCTCGGTGTTCGTCGGCGGCACGCCGACCTGGGGCGGCATCGGCACGGTGGTCGGCGGCGCCATCGGCGCGGTGACCGTGTCGTTCATCCAGACCGGTGTCGTGGCGGCGGGGCTGAGCGGCTTCTACGTGCAGTTCTTCAACGGGCTAATCATCATCCTGTCGCTGCTCGGCCATAAATGGAACCAGGCGCGGTATCGGTGAGGCTACTCAAACGCCGGTGACAAACCCGTCCAGAACGCGTTTCTGGCCGGCCTTGTCGAAGTCGATGGTCAGTTTGTTGCCTTCGATTGCCGCAATGTTGCCGTTGCCGAATTTCTGGTGGAAGAC
Organism: Mesorhizobium sp. M4A.F.Ca.ET.090.04.2.1; assembly: GCF_003999085.1. Lineage (NCBI taxonomy): Bacteria > Pseudomonadati > Pseudomonadota > Alphaproteobacteria > Hyphomicrobiales > Phyllobacteriaceae > Mesorhizobium > Mesorhizobium sp. M4A.F.Ca.ET.090.04.2.1. The sequence continues at coordinate 7,013 of NZ_RZOT01000133.1, read as the reverse complement.
GCGGTCGCCGACGCTGAAGGCCGACGGCTTGTCGGCGACGGATTTGGCGACCAGCTCGCCGTCGATGGTGCGGCCCTTGACCGAGGTGCGGCCGGCGCCGTAGCCTGAGTCCGTCTCGCCATAGCCGATGCGCTCGACCTGGTGGCCGGAGCGCGTGCCCCAGTTGCGGTCGGTGGCCTCGGTGCGGTTGGCCTGCGCGCGCTGCCAGCCCGGCGTCGAATAGGTGTTTGAGAAGGATTTTTCCTCGCCGACATTGTCGAAGCGCGAGGCGCCGTAGGGGTTTTGCCGGCCGCCGCGCCCGGATGCGAACGAGCCGCCGCCATAGTTGTTGCCGTAGCCGCCATAGGAATTGCCGCTCTCGGCGATCTCGACATGGGCTTCCGGCAATTCGTCGAGGAAGCGCGACGGGATCGTCGATTGCCAGAGGCCATGGATGAGGCGGTTGGAGACGAACCAGATGTGCAGGTTCTTCTTCGCCCGCGTCAGCCCGACATAGGCAAGGCGGCGCTCTTCCTCCAGCCCGGAGCGGCCGCCTTCGTCGAGCGCGCGCTGATGGGGAAAGAGTCCTTCCTCCCAGCCGGGGAGGAAGACTGTCTCGAATTCAAGGCCCTTGGCCGAATGCAGCGTCATGATCGAGACCGCGTCGAGCGACTCGCTCTGCTCCGCCTCCATCACCAGTGCCACATGTTCGAGGAAGGAGCGCAGCGATTCGTACTCCTCCATGGAGCGGACAAGCTCCTTGAGGTTTTCCAGCCGCCCCGGAGCTTCCGCCGAGCGGTCGTTCTTCCACATGTCGGTGTAGCCGCTCTCTTCCAATATGGTCTCGGCGAGCTCGGTATGTGGCGTGGTCTCCAGCGCCTTCTGCCAGCGCTCGAAATTTGCCGCGACCTCGCGCAGGGCGGCGCGCGGCTTCGGCTTCAGCTCGTCACTTTCAGCGAGGTTGCCGGCAGCTTCCAGCATCGGGATACGGAGAGCGCGCGCCGTGTCGTGGATCTGACGGATGGTGGCTTCGCCGAGCCCGCGCTTCGGCACGTTGACGATGCGCTCGAAAGCGAGGTCATCGCCGCTGTTGGCGACGACGCGGAAAAAGGCCAGCGCGTCGCGGATTTCCATGCGCTCGTAGAAGCGTGGGCCGCCGATGACGCGGTAGTTCAGACCGAGCGTGATGAAGCGGTCCTCGAAGGCGCGCATCTGGAAGGACGCGCGGACCAGGATCGCCATGTCGTTCAGATTGTGCTTCTGACGCTGGTAGGCCTCGATCGCCTCGCCGACGGCGCGCGCCTCTTCCTCCGAATCCCAGGCGGCATGGACATGCACCTTGTCGTCTTCGGGGTCGTTTCGGTCGGTGAACAGCGTCTTGCCGAAGCGGCCTTCGTTAAAGGCGATGAGATGCGACGCGGCGCCGAGGATATGCGCGGTCGAGCGGTAGTTGCGCTCCAGCCTTATGATGGTGGCGCCGGGGAAATCCTTGTCGAAGCGCAGGATGTTGTCGACCTCGGCACCGCGCCAGCCATAGATCGATTGATCGTCATCGCCGACGCAGCAGATGTTGACGGTGGCCGGGCGGGAATTCCCCTCCCCCTTGAGGGGAGGGTGGCCGGGCGAAGCCCGGTCGGGTGGGGTCCTCGCGGCAGTGCTCGACGCCCCTGTGCTCGATGACCGGGCGGTGCCTTCTGCGGCGACCCCCTCCGCCCACTTCGCGGGCACCTCCCCCTCAAGGGGGGAGGATTGCGGCCGCTGCGCCAGGAGCCGCAGCCACATGTATTGGGCCGTGTTGGTGTCCTGGTATTCGTCGACGAGGATGTATTTGAAGCGCTTGTGATAGTCCTTCAGCACGTCCGGATAGGCGCGGAAGATGCGGATCGGGTGGCAGAGCAGGTCGCCGAAATCGCAGGCGTTCAGGGTCTGCAGCCGCTCCTGATAGGCCTTGTAGAGCTCGCGGCCCTTGCCGTTGGCGAAGCTGCGGGCGTCGCCCTCGGGGATGTCGGCGGGGCCGAGGCCCTTGTTCTTCCAGCCGTCGATCATCTGGGCGAACTGCTTTGCCGGCCAGCGCTTGTCGTCCAGCCCCTCGGCCTGGATCAGCTGCTTGATCAGACGCACGACGTCGTCGGTGTCGAGGATGGTGAAATCGGATTTCAGCCCGGCAAGCTCGGCGTGGCGGCGCAGCAGCTTGACGCCGATCGAGTGGAAGGTGCCGAGCCACGGCATGCCCTCGACACTGCCTTCGCCGATCAGATGGCCGATGCGCTGCTTCATCTCGCGCGCGGCCTTGTTCGTGAAGGTGACGGCAAGGATCTGCGAGGGGAAAGCCTTGCCGGTGGCGAGGATGTGAGCGATGCGCGTGGTGAGCACGCGCGTCTTGCCGGTGCCGGCGCCGGCCAGCACCAGAACAGGGCCTTCGGTTGTTTCGACAGCCAGCCGCTGCTCGGGATTCAGCCCCTTCAGATAATCGGGCGCGCTGTTTTGGCCGCTGCGGGCGGCCATGGCGCGCGCAGCTATGCCGGACGGGGCTGCTGTGGGCCGCGCATTCGGTTCGTCAAAGAAGGGCATGTCTTCCGAAAACCCGGACATTGCCCCCGAATGTAGTGATTCGGCAGCGAAAGACCAGAAGTGTCTCCGTTTTGTTCTGGTTAGCGACAGGATTTGCCGAGCGCGGTGTCTCTTCGGCCTCGGCAATTGCCTCAAATCCTTGTCGTGCCTCATCCGGCGGCTGCCCGCATGCGCTCGCCGATCTTGTCGGCCACGTAGCCGGCATCGCGCGCCGCGCCATGGATCATGGTGGAGGAGGGCGAATGCTGGAAATGCAGGCCGCAGACATACAGTCCCGGCTCACCTTCGACGGCACCGCGATATTGCTTGACCCGGCCGCTGTCGTCGAAGATCGGCAGCTTGATCCAATCGAGCCCGGCCCGGAACCCGGTGCACCAGATGATGTTCGAAACGTCTAGAAGCTGGCCGTCGTCGAGCAGCGGTTTGCCGTTGCGGGCACCGGCGACGCGGGCGACCCGGCGGACGCCGGCGCCGTCCAGATCCTGCCGCTTGACCCGGATCAGCGGCAGGCCATGAGAAAGATGCCCCGGCTTCGCCTTGCGGCCCATCGGCGTGTCGACCGTAAGCAGACGGTGGAAAACGATGCGGAAGACGAACGGAAGGACCGCGCGCATCGCGAAAGAGCCATTGTAGGCGACCGGGATGTGGCCTGGGTGGCGGCCCGACAGCCAGACCTGGTGCGTTCCCGCGACATCCATGGCTATTTCAGCGCCGGAATTGCTGGCGCCAACCAAAAGCACGCTGCCCGGATTGAGCTGCACGGGATTCTTGTAGGCGCTTGAGGACAGTTGCCGGATTGACGGATCGAGCGACGCCGCGAAATCCGGGATCTTCGGCTTCTGGTAGCTCGAGGCCGCGGCGACGACGTGCCTGGCGATGTAGCGGGTCTGGCCGGCCGTGACGACGTAGAGCTTGCCGGAGCGGGTTACTTCGTCGACCTTGACGCCGGTGCGCACCGGCAAGGCAAACCTCCGCGCATAGGCCTCGAGATAGTCGGCCATCTCGTCCTTGGTCGGGAATGAATAGCGGGCAGCGGGGAAGGGCATGCCGATCAGACCGTCGAAGCGCGCCGGCGTGAACAGGCGCAGCGAATCCCAGCGCGAGCGCCAGATGTCGCCGACGCGTTCGCGGCCCTCGAGAATGACGAACTTCACCCCCTTGCGGGCGAGGTGATAGCCAACGGAAAGGCCATTTTGGCCGGCGCCTATGACCACGACGTCGACATGTTCTTCCCTGAGAGCAGGCCGCGTTTCGTCGCCTGATGGCATATCGCTGCCGGTTGCCCGCAGCGCATCGGCCTCCAGATGCATGAAGGCCGCTCCCGGTTCCAGCAGCGTGCCGGCGCGTGTCCTGGTCTCGGCGATGCGAATGTTGTGACGGCCGCGCATTCCCTGCATCGTGGCCGGTCCGGATGTCGAAGTCGGGGTCATGATCGCTCCATTTGGTTCGTCAGTCATGGACCAGAAATAGCGGAACGGCGCGGCGGCGCTTCGGGGAGACACCTCACGGCGGAAGAAAATGCGATGGGGATTTTCCCCCATGCCCTCAGGTCAGATGTTTTTCTGGGTCAGATGAGCCCGTTCTGAAAGGCGTAGGCTGTCGCGGCGGCGCGCGAGTTGACCGCCAGCTTGTCGAAGATGTTGCTGAGATGCCGGTCGATGGTCTTTTCGCTGAGGCCGAGCTCGGTCGCTATCGACCTGTTGGTCCTGCCGGTGGCGACCAGGCCAAGGACTTCGATCTCGCGCCCGGTCAGGCCGTGCGGGCGCGAACTGGCCGGCCCGACCAGAGCCGTGACGCGGGCAAGTTCCGGCGCGGCGCCAAGCGTGGCGAAAACGGCGCGGGCGGCATCGAATTCGAGCTCGGTGCCGTCTTCGTCGCCAAGCATGCGGCAGGCCTGCCCTGCAAGCACGCGCAGCCGCGCCTCGAGATAGGGAGCGCCGGCACGCTGCCAGGTCGTCAGCGCGGCGCGGAAATGGCCGAGCGCGGTCGCGGCGCTGCCTTCGTGCAAGTCGATCTCGCCTCTCGCCTGCGAGGCCATCGCCGCCAGGATGTCGGTCGCGAAACGGGTGGCGATCGCTTCCAGCTCCTGGCAGGCGTCGCGTGCCTCCTCGATTGCGCCGGCTGCGATCATGATCTCTACCCGCGCCGGCAGCAGGCGGGCGCGGCCGAGTGGAGCCTTGGTCGTGGCGAGCACGCGGCGAAGGGTTGCCGCAGCCTGTTCGGCCCGGCCCTGCGCCAGCCGCAGCAGCGCCATGCCGGGCTGCGGTTCGAGCCCGAGCCGACTGGCGGTGCGGTAAAGGTCCTCGGCGGCGGCGAATTCGCCACGCAGACGATGGATTTCGGCCTCCTGATAGGCCGCTCCGGCCGCCGCCTCGCTGGCGGTGGTATGGGCCAATGACGTCGTCGCGCGGCGGGCCTCCGTGATTGCATCCTGCCAGGCGCCGTTCAGTTCCATGATCTCGGCGCGGTGCAAAAGGCAGACGCCGTTGAACTGGACGAGCTGCGGCTGCGCGCCGCACCAGTTCGATAGCGCCTCGGTCCATTCGCGCGAGCGGTCGAGCGCGTAGACCTGCCGGCACGCTGCGATGAGGTTGCAGTAGATCAGGCCGGTGACGATGGGCGAAAGTTTTCCGTCGACCGCCGGCAGCATGGCCTCGTCGAGCGAGGCGATGCCTTCGTCGATCCGGCCCTGCCGCACAAGCGCGCGGCCGAGATAGCATCTGGCGAAGGCGACGAGGTCGACGTCGCAACAGCGCTCGCCGATCGCCAGCGCCTGACTGGCCAGCCGCTCCGCCGCCGGATCATTTCCCGTCATGAGCTCCTTTTGGGCCGCCAGCAGCGTCAAATAGCCATGCGCGGCGCATTCGCGGCCGAAGCCGTCGGCCAAGCGCTGAGCCTGCTGGATGCAGGCGCTGGCGTGGCCTTCCTCGCCCAAGGCCAGAAGCCGGAAGCCGCGGAAGAATGCCCAATACGCTGCGCGGTCGTAGCGGCCGGCTTCGACATAGGTCTCGAACAAACGGTCTCCGGCGGCCAGGCTGTCCTGGTCGCGGTCGAGCATGGCGGCCGACCAGAGCAGCCGTTCCAGATCGTCCGGGCCCAGCGGTGCCAGATCGTCCGTTGCACGCAACAGCTCAAACGCATCCGCCCAGTCCCGTTGCTCATAGGCGTGACGGGCCCGTTCCAGCAGCAAGGCGGCCTCGGCTTTCATCGGCAAAGCATAGCATTGCCAAATAACTGGCAGAAGAATGGCAGATGCCAGGCTTCGTCAAGTCGGCGTGAGCGGCCGGGGTGATGCTTACTTTATGCCGTGCTGATTTGACACCGCACGCAGGGGGGCCGAAAACTGCGGCGGCGAGATGAAACAGAATCGAAGGCGCGTTACGGTTGTGCTTCGTGACAGCGGTTTTCGATCGCCCGCCTGCTGCGCATGAAGGAGTGTCGTTGTGGCAACTATCCTCACCGCTGTGGTCCTTGCTCTCATCGGTCTGGTTCTCGGCGGCGGCGGCATCCAGTTGGCGGTGCTGGGCGGTAGCTGGTACTACGTGATCGTCGGCCTTGCCTTCCTCATCACCGCCTTGCTGCTCTTCAGGCGCAATTCCATTGCGCTCTGGCTCTATGCCGCGATCGTGATCGGCACGCTGTGCTGGGCGGTCTGGGAAGCGGGCTTCGACTGGTGGGATCTGGGCCCGCGCGGCGGCGTCATCGTGCTCCTGGCGCTGTGGCTTTTGACACCATGGGCGAGGCGAGGGCTTAGCGGTCCAGACGGGCGCGCGCCGCTGATCCTGGCGGTGCTGGCCTCGCTAGCCGTGGCCGGCTATTCGATGACCGCCGATCCCAGGGACATTGCCGGCGAGCTTAACGCCGACAAGGTGACGCCGACGGCAGATCTCGGCGGCAATGTGCCGGAAGGCGAGTGGCACTTCTACGGCCGCACGCCCTACGGCCAGCGTTTTTCACCGCTCAACCAGATCACCGTGGACAATGTCGCTTCGCTGCAGCCGGCATGGACCTACCGCACCGGCGACGTGAAGGGTCCGGACGACATCGGCGAGACGACCTATCAGGTGACGCCGCTGAAGATCGGCGACGCGCTCTTCATCTGCACGCCGCATAATTTCGCCATCGCCATCGATGCGGCGAGCGGCAAGGAGAAATGGCGCTTCGACCCGAAGATCAAGCTCGATCCCAACCGGCAGCACCAGACCTGCCGCGGCGTGTCCTATTATGCCGACGGCAAGATCGCCGCCGGCCAGCCATGCGCCGCGCGCGTCTATCTGCCGACCTCCGACGCGCGGCTGATCGCGCTCGACGCCGCGAACGGACAGGTGTGTGCCTCCTTTGCGGAGGGCGGCACGCTGAACCTGCTCGCCAACATGCCGTATCCGAAGTCGGGCTACTACTATTCGACCTCGGCGCCGCTCATCGTCGGCGGCAAGATCATCGTCGAAGGCGCGGATGACGCC
>NZ_RZOT01000132.1:0-11956 GCF_003999085.1 Mesorhizobium sp. M4A.F.Ca.ET.090.04.2.1 | reverse complement strand
GGGCCGCATGGGGCACGGATCTCGCGCGGGCAGCGTCAGCGCATCGCCCTCGCCCGCGCCCTGTTCGGCAATCCCGCGCTCATCGTGCTCGACGAACCGAACACCGGCCTCGACGCGGACGGCGAAATGGCGCTGTTCAATGTCCTTCGCCTTTTGAAGGAACGAGGCTGCACCGTCATTCTCGTCAGCCACCAGATGAACCTTTTGCGCTCGGCGAACCATGTCGTTTTCATGCTCGATGGCGCCGTCAAGATGTTCGGCACGCGGGACGAGGTGCTCGGCGCGCTGGGCGGCCAGGCCAGACGGATTACCGTGCCGATGCCCAGACGAGACAAGAGCCACGCCAATGCACCGGCAACGCTGAAGGCGGCGGAGTGAGCCATGGACAATCGATTTGGCGACCTGTCGAAAATGCTGGACCTGCTGCTGGCCAGCCTGCGCGACGAAATGAACAGGCTGGTCGGTGCTGCCACAGATCTGGCAGCCGCGACACCGAGTTGGTTCGAAGAGCTGGACCAGCCGATGAAGATCGCCGCGGCGGCGGCCGCGAGCGCGCTGCCTCTGCTGCTGCTCGCCTGGCTCGTCCGGCGGCGGTCGCCTGCGTTCCGCGCCGGCAGGCGCGACCTTAACCGCCGCACGCGGCCAGCGCGCATGCTGGGCTACGTCTCGGCGATCGTCTTTGTCGGCGGTACCGCGGCGTGGTCGAGTATGGCGCTGCTAGCGAGCGCCGTGGTCGCCAATGGCGTCGTCAGCCCCGAAGGCTACCGCAAGACCGTCCAGCACCTGGAGGGCGGCATCATCGGGACAATCCATGTGCGCGAGGGCGACAAGGTCAGCGCCGGCCAGATCCTGATCAGCATGAAGACGACCGATGCTCAAGGGCGCTATGACGAGTTGCAGGGGCGCTACATCCGCTTGCTGGCGACCGAGGCGCGCCTGGTCGCCGAGCTTGCCGGACAAGACCGGATCAGCTTTCCCAGGGAGCTGACGTCGATCGACAGCGAGACGGCGCGGAAGGTGGTGGTCGAGGAGCAGGCGTTGCTCGACAGCCGCCTTGCGACCCGGGAGGGGCGCGAGCAGATCCTCAGCAAGCGCATAGCACAGATTGAAGAACAGAGCACGGGATGGAGGGACGTGATCGCCGCCCAGGCCGAGCAGCTCGGCTTGATCGACCAGGAGATCGTTTCGGCGCAGGCAATGTACAAACAGGGGCTGGAGCGCCTGCCGCGGATACTGGCGCTGCAGCGCGCCCAGGCCGATATCCGGGCGAACCAGGCATCGAACCGGTCGCAGGTCGCGGGCAACGACCAGCAGATCGGCGAGACCAAGCTGCAGTTGCTCAATCTGCGCCAGCAGGACAGCGAGAGAGCCAATGTAGATCTTGCCAAGGTGCGCGGCGACCTCGCCGAACTGCGCAGCCTTTTGCCCTCACGCCAGGATGTGCTGGCCAGGACCGATATCGTCGCGCCGATTTCCGGAACCGTCATGAACCTGCGTGTCAGGACTGAATCCGGCGTGATTTCCGGCGGCCAGCCGCTTCTCGATATCGTACCCAACGAGCCCAATCTGGTCATCGATTCACGTATCAAACCGGCCGATATCGACATGGTGCATCCGGACATGCCGGCACGCGTGGTGCTGTCGGCCTATCCGACCAGGCATCTGCCGCAGATCCACGGCCTGCTCACCTCTGTCTCGGCCGACCGGCTGACGGATGAGAGGACCGGCGAGCCCTATTTCCTCGCCAAGGTCAAGGTCGACGTCGCCGACCTCGGACAGCTGCATGACATCCATCTGTCGCCTGGCATGCCGGCGGAAGTCATGATCCTGACCGGCGAGCATACCCTGCTCGACTATATGCTGGCGCCGGTCCGCGACTCGCTCAATCGCGGGTTCAGGGAGCACTGAACAGGCGATCGAGGGTGCCGATGTTCGGGCGGCTCGTCAAGGCGCCGTTCTGCCTGTCGGCTTTCAGTCGGCATGCTGCGCTCAGCCAGGGACATCCGAGGCAAGGGTAGGCGCGCGGCGACCGATCGCGACCGCATCACTTGACGGCTGCGAGCTTGTCGATCGCGACGGTGAAGCCGGCGAGCGAGACCGGAATGGTCACGGGCTTGCGGGTAACCGGAGCGGTTCATCGTTTCGCGGAAACGTTGAGCCGTTCTATTTCTTGGCTTGCCGCAATCCCGGACGGAAAACCGTTTCACACTTTTCCTGGAGTTGCTCTAAACCGAATTGGCGCGAGACGCCTGGAGGATACCGATAATGACTGACGCCAAGACGCAGACGGCACCGGCCGCGGCCGACATTGGGCTACCGCTGTTCTATTCGAAGCCCGAGGCGCTCAATCCGATACGGCACGGCTCGCTCGGCCTGGCGGCGCGCGCCGACTTCTCCTTCGCCCGCTCCGCGCACGCAATTCCCGTGGCGGCGTCGGAAATGCCGGCGGCGATGCGATCCTACCCGATCGTCTTCATCGGCGCCGCCAAGGCGCCGGTGATCATCACCGGTGTGCGCCAGGACGAGAACCTGTTCGTCGATGCCGACGGCCGCTGGAGCGAGCCGCACTACATTCCGGCCTATGTGCGGCGCTATCCCTTCATCCTCGCCGACGACAGCAAGACGGCCGGCCGGCTGACGCTATGCATCGACCGCGCCAGCGAGCGCATCGTCGACCAGTTGCTGGCGCCGTTCCGCGAGGATGGCGGCAAGATCGCGCCCTTCTTCAACGGCACCGAGCCGACCGAGGCGACCAGGCAGGCTTTGGCCTTCTGCAACCAGTTCCAGACCGACTTCAACGCGACTCGGGCGATGATCGAGAAAATCGAAGCGCACGGCCTGTTCGCGCCGCGCCAGAGCAAGGTGACGCTGGAGGGCGGCGAGGTGCTCAACCTCACCGATTTCCAGGTGATCGACGAGGCCGCCCTCAACAAATTGAGCGACGAGGCCTTCCTCGACCTCAGGAAATCGGGCGCGCTGGGAATGCTCTACTGCCACCTCGCCTCGAGCAACAGCTGGACCTCGCTGGTCTATCAGGCGTCGATACGCAAGGCGCGCAAGTGAAACTCGGTCGCGCCTGAAACCTAGGGCGGTCCAACGCTTCACGGCATCGCTGCATGTGGGCTGGATGCGATAAGGGGCCGGCGACCGCGCCGGGCACGAAGGACTCCGCTCAGGACCGCCATTTCTCTTGGCGATGGCGAGCGTTGCCCGGTCCATCGACGTTCTGTTACAACGCAGGACAGCGTCGATGGAGCAGCAGTTTGGGCCGGCAAAGGAGTGGTCTTGCCCGGTGAGCCGGAAGTCCTGGACGACCGTTCGCCAATCCGCCTGGTGGCAGCCATTCGCCAGTCGGTCGCTGATGGCATCGTCGTCGAGGGCGGCGATCTCGAACCAGCCGACCGAGACCTGCTGCTCGCGGAAGAACTTTCCCTGGGCAATGTCGTACCGGCGCGCCGCCGCGAGTTTCGCGCCGGGCGCATTTATGCCCGGCAGGCTTTGCAGGGCCTTGGCGTATCCAACAGCGTCATCCCGGTCGGGCGCAATCGTGCGCCAGTCTGGCCGGCAGGTGTTGTCGGTTCCATCTCTCATACTCGAAGCCTGTGCGCTGTCGCCGTCGGATGGTCGGCCGATTTCCTGAGCATCGGTATCGACATCGAGGACGATTCTCCGCTTCCATGCGACTTGGCAAAACTGGTGTCGCAGGCCCCCGAACTGGAGGAGCAGGAAGAGATCGAAAGTCGCCTGGGCTACGACCTGCCCAAGCTTCTATTCGTGATCAAGGAAGCCTTTTACAAAATGCATTTCCCGCTCAACGGGAGCTTTTTGACGTTTCATGACGTTCGTGTCGAACTGAATGTGGAGAAACGCGCCGCCAAGGTCACGATCGCTCCATCAAGCCGCTTGGCGGCGGCCGACAATGGCTGTTTTGAGGGCCGTTTCGGCAGCAGCGATGGAATCTTATTCTCATATTTCGACATCGCCGCGCATTGACATGCCACGCTGCCCGCAAGCATTCAGTGAACCCGGCATGGGCTCTATTTCTGATCAGCGTCGATCCCGGGGCGGAGATCTGATGGACACTATACGTGGCCAAGTGGATCGGCATGCCAGATACAATTCGCTAGCGGCGGCTGTTCAGGCCGCGGGGCGCCCGCCCCTCACCGATCAGGGGTTGGGGCGCAAGATCCGACATGTCCGCGAAAGCTGGCGCTGGCGGGCGTCGGGCTAACCGATCGCGTCGCGCTTGAATGCCCGAGGGAGCGGAGGCTGTGGTTGCGATCGTGGCGGTCGCAGCCAATGCGGCGTGCGCCCCCCCTGAACCCGGCATTGCCTCCATATGAAGTTGAACAACAGCTGACCGCACCGCGGGCCCAGATCCCAACGCGCGAACCCGCGTCGCCACAGCATCGCGGGTGATCGGCCCCCCTCTCAAGCAGGAGAGCCCGCCTGTGCCGGTAAGGTCGAACAGTCCGCCTGCGACCTCATCCCCGCCGGTGCTCTGTAATTCTCGTACGGCCAGGCGAGAACCACGCCTCCAGCACAGGCAAGGCTCCTCGAGGGTCGCAGCGGCCGCACATGAAGAGGTCGAGGGCTGCATAGCCGGTCTCGGGCCAGGTGTGGATGCTGATATGGGACTCGGCGAGCAAGGCGACGCCGGTGATGCCTGCGCCCTCGCCGAAATTGTGCAATATGACGCCCAGCACCGTGGCGCCGCAGGCCGCCGCCGCCTCGCGCAACGTGCGCTCTATCCCCTCGGCATCCCGCAGGCCGCGGCACTCCCAGAAATCGACGAGCAGGTGCAGACCCGGGGCGAACGGCTGGGCCTGCACGGCCTGGGGCTGATCAGTCACCCGGGCATCCATCAGGAGCGCCCCGGTTCTTGCGCGAACAGAACCTGCTTCCAGCTGGTGTCCCTGGTCTGCATGCGCCAGATGAAGGCATCGAGGATGTAGTGGGTGGCTTGGGGCATTGCGAGCAGCGGCGCCAGCCAAATCAGCGCGTCGGAGGAGCCGAGCGACGGCAGGGTACCGAAGAGGCCGAACAGGCTGCCATGCTCGCGCCAGACGAAGCCATCCCACAACCCCTCCTCCAGATAGGCGAGGCCGAAGAGGGCGGCCATGTAGACAGGCACGGCGCGCCAGGTAAACAGATGGGCGATCCATGGCGCCAGGAAGGAACTGCGCCCTCCCTGCAGCCGCGCCTGGTTGCGGCCATAGCCCCAGATCAGCGCGATATAGGGGATGCCGTGGGCGATGATGTTGGTGCCGGTGAAAACGAGGTCGTTGTCAAACAGCACGATGCCGATGAACCAGGACATCGCGGTGCCGACCAGCAACAAATTGCGCGGCAGGTTGAAACCGATGCCGCGGCGGAGCAGCGCCGCCTCCTTGATGACGTAGGCGGCCAGGATGGCGGCATAGGCGAGGCCGGCGACGGTGGCAAGCAGCGGCAGGTCGAGGCGGATGAAATCGCCTTCGATGAACCAGGAGAATTCCCGCTGGTGGCAATGCCAGTAGATGAGCGGATAGAGCGTGGCGCCGTAGATCGCAGCCTTGTCGATGCGGCGGAAGAGCGGTGGCAGGCCGCGTTCCCGGCGGGCATAGATCATCATGAACCCGTATTGCTGGCGCACGAAGTGGAACACGGCGGCATAGGCGAGCACGCGCCAGAACACCAGGCTGCCGCACCAGTAAAGCAGGCAGCCTCCCAGCCAGGCCAGCAGCGGCGTCAAGCCATAGAGCCAGGGCCGCGCGCTGAGCTCGGCGCGGTCGAGATAGGTGCGGAACAGGGTCGAATAGACATGGGCCACGTCGACGCCGACCACCAGCACCAGCCAGACCCACGGCGACGTCTCGCTTGCCGCGCCGCCCGACAGCGACCAGACCAGGGCGGCCAGCGTCACCACCAGCGCCGGCGCCAGGATGAAGCCGAGGTCGAAGCGGGCGGAGAATATCCAGGGTTGGGCTTTGAGGAAGGAATGCGCCATCACAGCACCGTCTCGAAAGGATGGCCCAAATAGGCCATGGCGTTCTCGGCCGCACGAACCCCGTGCGTATAGGCCTCCTCGAAGATGGAGACGCCGCTCATGTCCGAATGGGCGGTGAAGACAGGCGGCTTCTGCACGAGACCCGCGCGCCGCTGCGCGCCCCAGATGAAGCCCGGCACCGGCCGGATCATCGCATGCCCCCAAACCCAGACATCGACCCGCCGGACGTGGCCTTCGAGCTCGGGATGGACCGCGAGGAGCTCCTTGAGGAAGATGCCCTGCCAGGCGTGCAGCGGCCGCGCCAGAGCTTCCCGGCGCGCCTCCTCCGGCGGCAGGTGACTAAGCGGCCAGTAGTAGGTCAACACCGTGTTCGTCGGGCGCATCTGGGTGATCTGGTGGCCACGACATAGCCGAGCAGGGGGCTGTCGAAGACGACATTGTCCCAACTCAGGCCGGCCCCCGTGCCGCCGGGGAGGCTGTCGAGCGTGATGTTGGCCACCGCCCAGGGCGCATAGGAAAAGCCGGCGGCAAGGGCCGCATGCTTCATCAGCCGTGCAGTCACGAAATGAGGTGTCGCCAGCACCACGGCCTTCGCCTCGACGCGGAAGGTCTTGTCCTCGGCCGCGTCCCAGACGTCGACAGCCGCGCCCGCATCATCTGTTTCGACGGCAAAGGCCAGCGTCCGCGACCGCACGCGCGGGCCAAGGACCTCGGCGAGGCGGTGCGTGAGATAGCCATTGCCTTCCGGCCAGGTGACCAGCCCCTGCTCGTCGGCATCGGCCGCCCTGCCGTTGCGGGAGGCAAAATAATGGATGCCGGCCCAGGCCGAGACGTCCTGCGACCGCGTGCCGTAGTCGTCGCGGCAGCAATAGTCGACATACCAGGCGAGCCCCGGCGAGCGATAGCCTTCGCGCTCCATCCAGGCCGTCATGGCAATGGCGTCGAGTGCCATCAGATCGGCGTCCTGCGAACTCAGGTCGAGCGGAATGGCGAAAGCCCGCCGGCCGTCGGTGCCGACGCGCCGGCGAAAGTCGCGCATCGTAGCGAAGAAGCGCTTGGTCTCCGCCTCCTCCTCGTCAGTGAGACCTATCGCCGGCACCAGCCCGTCCTGCCAGCGCCCGTAGCGGTAGAGGCGCTCGGAAGGGTCGGCGCAGAGGGCATACTCGTCGTAGAGCGGCGCGCCCGTGGGGCCGTACCCGGTGATGATGGCGAAGTCCTCGAACAGTGCCCGCACCGCCCTGGCTTCCTGGGTGAGCAACGGCACGTAGTGAGCGCCCCAGGGAAAGGCACTGACCTCGTTGCGCCCGCTGGCGGCATTGCCGCCGGGAGTTGCTTCGAGATCGAGCAGCAGGAAATCGTCATAGCCGGCCCTGGCAAGGCGATAACCGGCGCCCAGGCCCGCGACGCCGCCGCCGACGATGACGACATCGGTGCGGCGGATCTCGCCCGGCGCTGCGAAGGTGCCGCCTCGCAGCCTGTGGCCGATGGAGGAGGAGGCGCCGACGAGTTCACCGGGCACCGGGCCGCTCTCCCCGCCGCTGGACAACGCCCTTCCTACCAGCCCGGAACCGGCAAGGCCAAGCGAGGCGGCTCCAAGCGCCAGGAACTGCTTGCGGGTGATCCGGCTCATGGCTTGGCCATCGTTCGCGAAACCGACCGCCCGGTAGGCATCTTCGGATGCGTCACGTTCAAAGACGGTCGTTCCTTGCCGGTCTGAAGGCCGGCACTCCGGCTTTCAATAAATGAGGTAATCGCCCCACTCCTCGTCGAAATAGCGCACCAGCGGCTGGTCATCGAGCCGCTGGATGGCGGTGGCGACATGCGCCATGTCGGGCGGGAACTGGAACATCGCCTTCATGGTCGGCAGGTCGAGGAAGCGCAGCCCCTCGGGCAGGTGCTCTGGCACCCGATAGGGCGAGAAGGATCCGATGATGAAACCCCACTCGCCGAAGGACGGCACGAAGAGATGATAGGCGGCGGTCTGGTAACCAGCGGCCGCCAGCGTGTTGTCGACACACCAGAAGGATTTGCGCGCGATGAGTGGCGAAGTGCTCTGGATCACCACGATGCCGTCATCGTTCAGCGCCGATTTCAGCTGGCGGTAGAAGGTGAGCGAGTACAGCTTGCCGATCGAGAAGTTGGAAGGGTCCGGCAGGTCGATGATCACGGCGTCGAAGCGCGCATCGGCCGGCTTCTGTTCCCGCAGCCAGAGAAAGGCGTCGGCATTGATGAGTTTCAACTTGGGCGAGGACAGGGCGCCGCCATTGAGTGCCCTCATCAACTCGTTGCTGGAGAACAGGCGCGTCATGGCCGGGTCGAGATCGACCATGGTCACCGCCTCGACTGCCGGATATTTCAATACCTCTCGCAGCGCCAGGCCGTCGCCGCCGCCGATGATCAGCACCTTGCGTGGCGCCTTGAGCGCGCTCATCGCCGGATGCACCAGCGCCTCGTGGTAGCGGTATTCGTCCAGTGACGAGAATTGCAGGTTCGAATTGAGGAAGAGGCGGATGTCGCGCTGCTGGCGGGTGACCACGATGCGTTGGTAGGGCGTGGATTCGGCGAAGATCACCGTGCCCGGATAGATGCTCGCCTCCGAGATCGACTGGATGCGTTCCGACGAAATGAAGCCGGCTCCGAGCAGTGCCAGCACGGTGAAGGCCGCAGCCCTGTGCGCGCCCCGCCGGGGTATCATGCCGGCCTTGTTGGCATAGAGCATCCAGATCGCCACCATGGTGTTGAGGATGCCGAACAGGAAGGCGGAGCGGATCAGACCGAGATGCGGCACCAGCACCAGCGGGAAGAGCAGCGAGGCAAACAGCGCGCCGACATAGTCGAAGGTGAAGACTTTGGAGACCAGGTCCTTGAAGGCGAGCCGCCCCTCCAGGATGCGCAGCAGCAGGGGAATTTCGACGCCGACCAGGATGCCGATCACACCGACCAGAAAATAGAGCCAGAGGCGGAAGGAGGCGACCTGGTCGAACAAGATGAAAAGCACCGCGGCCGAGGAACCGCCAATCGCCCCGACCATAAGCTCGATACGGACGAAATAGGCGAGCAGGTTGCGTTCGATATAGCGCGAGAGCCACGACCCGACGCCCATGGCGAAAAGATAGGCGCCAATGATGGTGGAGAACTGCGTGACGGAGTCGCCGAGCAGGTAGCTCGCCAGCGTGCCGGCGATCAATTCGTAGACAAGCCCGCAGGTCGCGATGACGAATGCCGAAAAGAGGAGCAGGATTTCCACGAAAGCGCCTTACGCCAACTCGCCGCAGGATCGCCTGTCAGCCGTGAATGGCCGAGGCAATGATAAGTGCGATGCCGATCGCGACGGAGCCCAGGAAGATCGCCAGGGCCAGGTTCTGCTTCTCGCAGATTTCTTTCCAGACCTGCACCTTGGGGGTCAGCAGATCAAGCAGTAGGAAGGCGACGACGAAGACGACGAGGCCCAAGCCCGAATAGACCAAAGAGGCAACGACGAATTTCAATTCGATCAGGCCGGTCGCATCCATTGAAGCCTCCTATTTGTGATATGCGTTGACGTCGCGGTTGGCAGTCTGCTTGCCGTTGAACATCGCGGTCACGGCATAGCCGTTGAAGTTGGCCGCCGACATGCCGAGCACAACCAGCGTGGCATAGATCATGTGCAGCTTGCTCATGTCTTTCTCCTTCGCATCACTCGGCAACGCCACCCTTTTCCCAGCGCGATTTCTCAAACATCATTCGCCTGATCAAGCTGATCGCCGGCACGGCCAGCAACAGCGCCATGGCAATCAGGTAGTTCGACCAAACCGGCACGTCGTATTTAATGGTGATGGTGACGGGCTGCGCCGGCAAGGGCGCCGAGGACGAAAGCAATGATGACGGCTTGGAGAACAGGCCGGCATCGGGCTCGATCAGCAATTTGTAGGTGCCGGGCGGAACCGGAGGCAACAGCGAAGTCTCGCTATTGCCTCCCTCTTCCCAGCGACCATCGGAATCAGTTCCGCTGTAGTGCTCGAGTGACTGAAATACCGAGTAGCTCTGATTGGTGTCGATGTTGACCAGCGCCATGTCGAGCTCGAGCCAGTCATTGCTGAGGTAGGAGGTGGTCTCGATCTCGATATTGCCGCTCCTGTTCAGCCGGAACGTTCCGGACGACAGGGTCTTGTTCTTGTCGGCGGCGGTCAGATTGTAGGTTTGTGAATTGACGAGCGCGTTTGCCGAGATCGCCAGCAAAGTGCCCTGCAGCATCGTGGCGGCAACCACTGCCAGGGCGACGATCGTGAATGACGGCTTGTACGGATTGACCTGGCTGACGCCGGCTGAGGAGGACGAAGGCACGCGCAGCGGCAGCTTGAAGGCGGCGGCGACGAGGCGCGCATCGAGATACTCGCCCTCGGAGACGATGATCTCCTCGTCGTTCCTCTCCACCATCAGCCGGTAGGGCGGCGCGATATAGTCGGTTACCGCGGTGACGTCCGAGGTCGATGCCCGCCAGAAGAACTCGCCGGCAACGTAGGTGGTGCGGGCAAAGCCCCTGCCGAAGAATTGGTAGCTGCGTCCATTCGCATCGATCCAGCCCTCCCTGCCCGCGCCCGGCACGTCGCGGTTGAGCATCTTCACCAGGGTCCAGTGGTCGTATTCCTCGGCCAGGAAGCGATAGCCGTGGTAAGGGTTGAACAGCAGGTGCTCGGTCCACCGAAAATCGCCAGGCCCGTCGCTGCGCCGCATATAGCCGACGACTTCCCATTCGATATCCTTGAGCCGGGCACGCGCACCGATCGGGATATCGGACTGCTGCATGGCAGATTGTGCCGCCTCTATGATACGCAGATTCTCGTCAGCGACATCGATCACTGATGAACACTGGCTGCAGGTGGCGGTGATCGACTGGCCGGCCGCGCGCAGCGTAACCGCTCCACCGCAGTTCGGGCAGGCGAAGTTGCGCGGCCTGCCGGGCGCGCGCGGCGGCGGCGCCGGCTCGGCGGACGGCAGGATCGAAGGCTGGTCGCTCACCATCCCTCCAGCGGCCGCAAATTGGTAAAGCGGAAGGCGTCCCACTCCACATAGCGGCCGACATAGGCATGGGCCTCGCGCCCATCATGATCGAGCGTGGCGAACTCGCCTTGCCTGCCGATGCAGTCGATCGCGACCGTCCGGCGGCCCTTGGGCGCGGCGAAGGGCAGTTCGCCCTCCGACCCCAGGCAGGTCGCCAGCTTGATGTCGACCGCGCGCAGCGTGGTGCCGCCGAGTTGCACGGCAAAGCCGGGCCTTGCCTCGGCGGCGGGCTTGCCGCTTGTCAGCAACCCGTGACAGTGGTCAAGCGTCACCTCGACGTCGCGCGGCAGAGGCCCCTCCAGTTCGAAACTGATGGAGAAAGACCCTTGCGCCTCGCCGATCCAGCCGCGCCGGCCGTCTGCCGTCAGCAGGTGCCATTCGTTCCACAACCCGTCGCGCCAGCCAATCTTCAGCCGCCCGATGAGCGTGAAGGGCTGCTGCTCGAAATAGCCGCCGCTGCCCAGTTGCAACGGGCTCATGTCGTCCGGCAGGGCGGCCATCACCCCGATCAATTTGACGTCGACATCCGTGCGCACCACCATGGACTGGCAATAGGCGCAGACGGCATAGACCGATTGCGCCGACCGGAAGGTGACATCCGCGCCGCAGGACGGGCAGTCGAACTTGCGCATGAAAACCCTGAGTTGGATGCGCCGGACCTCTTGGCACCGGCAGGGCTGGGGAAACGGAGCCCGCCTGCGGGCTCACTTGATTCGGGACAGCAGCTCGGCCTTCTTGGCATCGAATTCCTGCTGCGTCAGAATTCCCTTGGCAAGCAGGCTGCCGAGCTTTTCGAGAAGCTGGATCGGGTCCTCGGCCGGTTGGGCCGGCGCCGCCTGGACCTGCGATGCCGAAGCCGCGGCGTTGCCGAAACCCTGTGTCATGGCCTGGCCGATCGCAAGTCCTGCCCCAAGGCCGGCCCCCGCC
>NZ_RZOT01000131.1:0-11959 GCF_003999085.1 Mesorhizobium sp. M4A.F.Ca.ET.090.04.2.1 | reverse complement strand
CCATGTCGACGATCTGGGCGCCATGCACCTTCTCATGCGCGGCGAGGCCGGCGGCGAAACTGTCCCAGCGCTTTTGCAAACCCGCCGGCATCGGCGTGGCTGGCTTCGGCAGCGTGTAGGTGAGGGTGAGCTTCGGCCGCGCCGTCTTCAGCACGCAGGCGCCGCCCTCAGGCTGGTAGTCGCGCTGCCAGGTCAGCTTGAAATTGGTATGCGCGATGACGCGCCGTTCGTTGCCTGCACTGTCCTTGCCGATCACCGGGCCTTTCTCGCCGATCGAGGCATAGAGCTCGGGCGCGGTCCGGCCTGAGATTGCATAGGTCTCGACCTTTTCGACCGGCTTCCAGTCGCCGGCCCGCGCCGATGTGGACGGCAGCATGGCCGCGAGCAAAAGCAAGAGGATGGCTGGTTTCATGCGCCCCCGCGGATTGGCAATGGAGCCCGAGTCGGCGGGCGATCGCCGGCCATCATGCCCGCTGCGCGGCGGACCGGCTATGCCGGCGTGTTGTCCCAGCCGGCGCGCTCGAGACCGGTTCGCAACCGGTCACAGTTCTCGGCGCACTCTATGCGCAGGTCTGCAAGGATATCCGCCACGGTCAGGCCCGAATCCAGCGCGCGGCCTTCCCTAACGCAAGCCTTGGCTTTCTCGGTGTCGCCGCAGAGCGCGTGGCACGCCGCCAGTCGCGCCCATTGCCGGACGCCCTTGAGCGGCAGGCAGGAGAAGGAAGCCGCGGCCTCACGGTAGCGGCCGGCGATGAACAAGGCTACGCCGCGGTCGAAATAATACCAGCTCGGATGCATCGGGTTGAGCTGGATGGCCTGGTCGAGCAGCGCCAGCCCGGCTTCGCCATCGCCTCGCAGCGCCCTGAAGTAACCGGTCTGGGCGAGCGTGTCGGCATCGTAGGGATTGAGGTCGAGCGCGCGAGCGAAGTGCTTTTCGGCGGCTTCGTATTCGTCGCAGCCCCGCCAGAGCAGCGTCAGTGCCAGGATCCTGTGGCATCGCCCCTCGTCGGGACTGACCGCGATTGCGTGCAGCGCCCGGTCGCGCGCCTGATCGAGCACGGCACGCGGCGCGGCGGAACAGCCTCCTATGATCATGTCGGCAAGCGCCAGATAGGCATGCGCAAGGCCTGATTCCGGATCGCGTTCCAGCGCCTTGAGGAAATGCTCGCGTGCCTCCTCGTTCACTCCATCGCCATAGCTGCGCAGCAGAGCCATGCCGCGCAGCAGATGGAGGTAGGCCTCGACATTGGCGGTGGATGCGGGCTGGCCACGCCGCATGACCGCGCTTTCGACGTTGGTGACCAGCGCGGTCGCGATCCGCTGAGCGACCGTTTTCTGGAAGGCGAAGATATCGCCTTTGACGAACGTGAAGCCTTGCGACCAGACGCGACGGCCGGATGCCGTCTCGGTCAGCACGACGCGCGCGCTGTAGCCGCCTCCAGCGGATTCCACGACCCCTTCCGCTATGTAGTCGGCGCCGAGCCGTACGGCGGTCGCGTTGATATCCTCCGTCCAATGCTCGGCGAGCGCGAAGGCCGAGTGGCGTGCCATCACCGCTATGGTCTTGAAGTGGGACAGCGCGTTGGTGATCTCCTCGACCGCGCCGTCGAACAGCACCTTGCCGGGCGCGTCGCACGTCTCAACGCGGAACGGCAGGATGGCGACCATCGGTTCGGCCGCCCGTCGCGGCTGAACCGGCGCTTGTGCCAGCGGATCCGCGGCCTGCATTTCGGCGGCCTGGAACAGATAGCCGCGTCGGGGGACGGTACGGATCAGCGCCTGCGCCTCGTCACCGATCGACTTGCGCGCGTCGCGAATGCACTGGGTGAGCGAATCCTCGGTGACCATGGTGTCCGGCCAGACCGCCCGCAACAATTCGTCCTTGCTCAGCACCCTGCCGGAATTACGTATCAGGAACGCCAGAAGCTCGAAGGTTTTCGGCCGGACCGGCACGATCTCGCCGTCACGCCTGAGCGTGCCCAGGTCAAGATCGAGAACCGCGCTGCCGATCTGTTGCGACAAGCCCTTGCCCCATCGTCGCGCACCTTCGCGCGGCGATTATCGGAGCGGCAGAATGCCCGCAAGGTCAAGTCCGAAAGAAGCCGCCCGGAAAAATGAAGTGCGGAAGGATTGGGCGAATCCGGAGCCATAGGCTCGGCCGCCCGCCGGACCGGGGTGCCGGATCGCACGGCGACTGCCGCTCGAAATAGGCCAGCATCTCATTGGCTTCGCCGCAGATGAACCCGGCAACGCCCATCGACAGGATGCGCTGCGTTTCCTCCTGCGCCAGCATCGAGGGCCAAAGCGCTCCTTCAGCTTTCTCACGCATGATCGATCTCCAGGATCAGTGGTTTCCCAGTCGCTCCGAGGCCTGTATTGCTTCAGCATTGCCGCAACGCGCGCTCGCCGTCCTGAACGGCTGCTGATATTTTGCTGAAATCGGCTCTCGGCGCCGCGGCCCGGCGACCCCGGCCTTTTCGTTGCTATTCGCTCGCCAGCGCGTCGAAGTGGGGACAGCGCGGCCGGGCGCCGACGGGGACGATCTCATATCCGGCCGCGATCAATTCCAGCTTCATCTCCTCGAAATGCCGCTTCGAGCCGCTGGCGATCGCATCCGGCGCGTAGTCCCAGCCATTGCGGGCGGCATTGGCCAGTATGTCGGCATAGAGGCGCATGCTGGCGATTTTCACGTCCGATTCCAGCATCTGCCTGCAGCCGCTGGCCAATGACGGCGACGGGGAAGAAAAGCCCAGGATCGCGCACGCCAGTCCTATGGAAACGCTCCGCATGGAAACCTCCCGTGATTGCAGCCTCTCGCTGCAAGGGAGCTTGCACCCGGTGCGCCTGCGAGGGGATCGGCCAGATGCGGTGTTTTAGGTCCTGCATTTGTAGTATTTTGCCACGGCAGGCGTTGATAGTGCGCACGTCCGCGGGCAGGGAATCGGCATGAACCACAACGCGACAGCGGCCACCTCTTCAGCGTCTTCGCCGGCGCTGTCCGAGCGCGAGCGCGCCGTGGCGGAGAAATTCGCGGCTGGCCTGACCTATCGCCAGATCGGCGAGGCGCTGTTCATCGCGCCATCGACCGTGCGCACCCATCTCGCCGCGATCTACGAGAAGCTCGGCGTGCGCAACAAAGTGGCGCTTGCCGCGCACCTCAATGGCATTGCCAGCTTGCCGCCGGACAAGCCGTCGGCCTTGCCCGGCGCTTCGCCGGTGCTGGCGATATTCCCGATCGAATGCCTGAGCGATGAAGAGCGCTGGCGCCGCTTCGCCAACGGCCTGTCGTCGGACATCACCGTCGACCTTGCGCGCTACGCGGGCCTTCCGGTCATCGCCTTCCACACCATGAAGGCGCTGGGCAGCAAGCCGGCCGACTTCGCCGCTGACGGCAAGGCGCTGGGCGCCGCCTACATCGTGTCGGGCCAGCTACGCGCCGACGACCGGCGGGTGCGGCTGACGATGGAGCTTGCCGACGCGGGAAGCGGCCTCAGCCTGTGGAGTGAGCGCTACGACCGTCCGGTCGAGGACATCTTCGCGCTGCAGGACAGTCTGACCGAAAGCGTCATCAATGTGCTCGCCGGCTGTTTCGGGACGATCGCCACGATCGGGCGCAACGCGGTTCGCCGCAAGCCGCCGGCCAGCCTGCGCGCCTATGATCTCTATCTGCTTGGCGTCGAGCAGCACAACACCTTCAGCCGCGCCGGCAACGCGGAAGCGATCCGGCTGTTTTCACGCGCGCTGGAACTCGACCCGACGCTGGTCAGGGCCTGGACCGAGCTCGCCTACGCCTATTCGATCGAAGCCGGCAACTGCTTTGGCCGCGATCCGCGGGCATCGATCGAGAAATGGCGCGCGGCGGTCGAAAATGCGATCCGGCTCGATCCCTTCGACAGCAGCGCCTGCAACTGCTTCGGCGATCTCATGGGATGCCTCGGCGACCTCGATGCCGCGGAGCGCGCCTACAAAAGAGCCTATGAATGTGGCCCCAACCATGCAGACACGCTGGCGCTGCTTGCCGGCAGCAAGGCGCTGGTCGCAGGCGATCCGGCCGAGGCGATCCCGCTCATCGAGCGCGCCATGCGTCTCAACCCGCTCGCCCCGCCCTGGTATTTCGGCATGCAGGGCCGCGTCCTGTTCTGCGCCGGCAGGCACCGGGAAGCCATCGCGGCCTTGCGCCGAAGCACGCCGGACTCGCCCAATGTGCTGATGTTCCTGGCGCTTTCCCATGCGGCGTCGGGCGAGGGCGCCGAGGCGGCCGGATTCGTGGCGCGGCTCGCGGCCGAGTTCCCCGACTTTTCCGTCGAGGGCTTCATCTCGGGCTATCCCGTGACCAACCCGGAGGCCGTCAGGGCCATCCGGGATGCGGCGAAGCTGGCGGGGCTGGGCTGAGGGGAAGAAAGGCCGGGCGGTGAGGAGGTCAGGGGTTGAGGCGCCTATCTCCCCCTTGTGGGGGAGAGAGCGATTTCAACATCTTAGCGAAGCTAAGTGTTAGAAATCGCAAGAGAGGGGATTTTCACGCACATGCGCCAACAGGTTCCGCCACAGCGCCGTGTCTTTGCAAGAGCCATGCGTGCCGGGTAGTGTCTCAGTTTGAAATTTGGGACCGGTCATCCTATCAGAATGCATGAAGTCATATTTCTTGGTTGGAACGATAGGGAAGGCACAAACTGAAGCGGAGTTGGACCGACAACTCCCCGGCCAACGGCATCCTTGGGTGCTGCCCACTCTAGGCGGAAGCGACGCTATCGCCTACGTCAGTTTGGAAGGCAACGGGGATGTCCAAGTCGATGTTAGCGGTAGGCACCACTCTAAGGATCAGGTCGTATTGCGCCTGCTGCGATTGCTCCGAGATACGGTCGGCGGCACCATCGAAGATGACGGCTAGTCGGTCGCGACACGTTTCTTGTACGGCCCACGCTTTCCCGGCTTCGGCGCAACCGCATCCATCTTCTCGCAAAGGTCTTCCATCGACCACAGAGTTTGCGACACGCCAGCGGCCATTGCAGGCGTCATCTTCAACGTCTTGTGCATTTTGATGAAGTTGTACCAGACGGTGTAGATCGCGACCTTATGGCTGGCGATACCCGCTCAAATTTCAAACTGAGACACTACCGCGTGCCGATGCGACGAAGGCCGAGAACATCCCGTGGCAGGTGCTGCGCAACAGGCAGCTCGAGGGTCTGAAGTTCAAGCGGCAGGTGCCACTTGACGGCTACATTCTCGACTTCGTCTGCTTCGAGGCGCGGCTGATCGTCGAGGTCGACGGCGGCCAGCATTCAGAGTCGGAACGGGATGCCGGCGCGACCGGCATTTTGCGATGAAAGGCTTCAGGACCCTGCGCTTCTGGAACGACGAAGTGGTGCGAAACATCGACGGCGTTTGCCTGACAATCCTGGCCGAAGTCCGCAAAGGGAGCTCCCAAGCAAATCCCCTCTCTTGCGATTTCTAACACTTAGCTTCGCTAAGATGTTGAAATCGCTTTCTCCCCCACAAGGGGGGAGATGGGCACCCCCACTTGTCCCGCCCACACCTCCCGGCATAGCCTGCCATGACCTGGGAGGGGAGGAAACCGCTTGGATACCAATGTCGTGATTGTCGGCGCCGGGCCGGCCGGCCTTGCCGTCGGCGCTTGCTTGCGCCGGGCCGGGGTGGATTTCATCATGCTCGAAAAGGCCGATCAGGTGGCGCCGGCCTGGCGGCGGCACTATCGGCGGCTGCATCTGCATACGGTGAAGTCGTTCTCCTCGCTGCCCTTCGTGCCGTTTCCGAGCGACCATCCGCGCTACGTGCCGCGCGAGAAGGTCGTGGCCTATCTCGATGCCTATGCCGAACGTTTCGAGCTCAGGCCGCGCTTCGGCGTGACGGTCGACACCATCCGCCGCGACAAGGACGGTTTCCGGGTCGAGATCGGATCCGACGCGCTGACGGCGCGCCATGTCGTGGTCGCCAGCGGCAACAATGCCGAGCCCATCGTTCCCAGCTTTCCCGACATCGAGACCTTCAAGGGCAAGGTGCTGCACAGCGCCGACTATACCGAGGCCGCGCCCTTCATCGGCAGGAAGGTGCTGGTCGTCGGCATGGGCAACACCGGCGCCGAGATCGCGCTCGACCTTGCCGAGAGCGGCGCCGACCCGACGCTGTCGGTGCGCAAGGGCGTCCACATCGTGCCGCGCCAGTTGTTCGGCGTGCCGATCCAGATGGTCGGCATCGCCAGCCGGCCGATGCCGCAGGGCCTCAACGACCGGATGTTCCCGATCATCCTCGACCTGGCGCTGGGCAAGCTCGAGAAATACGGCCTTGTCCGGCCGAAGGAGGGCATCTTGAAGCAGATCGACGCCGGCCGCATCCCGGTCATCGATGTCGGCACGGTGGCGGCGATCAAGGCCGGCAGGATCAAGGTCGCGCCCGACATCAAGCGCTTCGGCGAGGGTGACGCCACCTTCGTCGACGGCCGGCAGGAAGACTTCGACGCCGTCATCCTCGCCACCGGCTACCGCCCCGCCTACGACAAGTTCCTGCCGGCGGAGCTCAGGCCGCAGAAGAGCGGCGTCAACGCCCGCGCCTCGGAGCTCGGCCTCTACCTCGTCGGCTTCCACAACCCGGTCACCGGCCTGCTGCGCGAGATCGGCCTGGAAGCGATGGCTGTGGCTGCCGATATCGAGAAGCGGGGGTGAGGGCGGCTTCCGACGAGGAGGGACATACGACATTCATGCCGACCAGAGGTTGGGACATGCTGCGACAGATGCAGGAGCTCTTTGAGTTCTTCGGTCCGCACGTCCGCGACACCGAGACTCTCGATCGCCTTCGCACGATGGTCAAAGATCGCGGGGCCTGGCTGAAAGCACATCACCTTTTCGATCATATCCGGCACAAGACCTTGCGGGCCGAAAAGGCGAACGATGTGCAGGCTTTGGCCCAGTATATGTTCGAAGAGGTCTGCGCAAAGGCGCTCTTCAACCTGACGCACAGCAATGCTCCCTTCGACGCAGACTCCCCATATTGGTGCCGAATGCACTGGCCCTCGCTCGCGTGCTGGGGCTCGATTCGATGGTCGTCGTTCGGATCGTTACACCCGCTGATTGACATCGCCGGCGGCTGTTTAGAGCCGCTTCGGGGCCCAGCATAAATCGGGTGGACCATACCCCTGCGCTATGCGAAGCCGGTCCCGATTGGACGAAAGGGCCCACCATGCTCACGCTCTACGATTATCTGCCGTCGCAGAATGGCTGGAAGGTGAGGGTCCTGCTCGGCTTGCTCGGCATCGCCTACGAAACCCGCGTCGTCTCGATTTTCGAGGGCGAGAGCCACACGGAGGCTTTCCTTAAGCTCAACCCGGCCGGCGCCGTGCCGGTGCTCGCCGTTGAGAATGGGCAGGCGATCGCCGAGTCCAACGCGATCCTCGTCTGCGTCGCGGAGGGCACATCCTATCTGCCGGCAGACCGGCTTCTCCGCGCCAAGGTGATGCAATGGCTGTTCTTCGAGCAGTATTATGTCGAGCCGGTGATTGGCTCGCTGCGGTACTGGGTCCTGACCGGGCGGCTCGAGCGCAATCAGGCGATGGTTTCGGGCAAGCGCGAAGCCGGCGCCCGTACGCTGGCGGCGCTGGAGCGCAGCCTCGCCGACGGGGCGTTCCTTGTCGGTGACACTCTCACCATTGCCGACATCGCCGTCTATGCCTACAGCCACCGCGCCGAGGATTGCGGCTTTAAGCTCGCGGACTATCCGTTCGTGACGGCGTGGATCGGCCGGGTGCGGGACGCGATCGGTCCCGACTATCCCGTCCATCCTTACAGCATCGATCCACATTCCGGCGCCTGACGCCCGCTCGCCGAGGACCGCGTTTCGAATCCGCGCCAAACCCGGCTCTGCCATTGCTTATCCGATTTCGCGCCCCAGATTCCGTCACCAGGGCCGGGCCCTTCGGTGCCAGGCCGGCGCGGAGGCAACCATGACACGCGACGACATCATTTCAGTGCTGGGTCCGGTGGACGAGGCCGTCCTCGCTGACATCGCGCTGACCGGCGCCAGCCTCGGCGAACTGCGCGAGGCCTTCGCCTGGATCGGCGCCGACGAGGCGCTGGTCAATGAGGGCCGCCACTTGCCGGGCACGCGGGTGGCGCGGCTGATCGAGATCCTCCAACCGCCGGAGGAGGACGACGGGCCGCGGGCGCCGGCGGCGGGGTTTGAGTAGGAGCTGTCCCGCCGGCATCTCCGGTTTAGGTCCTCAGCTCACCCGCCCCGGCACGCCGCCTCGTAATCCGCCAGCACCGCATCGACCGCCGCGAGCAGGATGGCTTCGGGATCGCTCGCCGGCCCGAGGCCTGCCGGCAGCGTCGGCAGGAACTGCCGCATCAGCGTTTCGGGGATGCCGACGCCGGTAAGCACCTCGCGCAGGCGGCCGACGGCGACGCTTGCCGCGGGATTGCTCCAATAGTAGCGGATGCGATCGCTGTAGCTGTAGTGACGCTGCAGATAGAGGCTGGTCTCGCCGCCATGATAATGACTGCGCCAATGGCCGGGCGCCGCCAGCATCACGCGCTCCATCGCGCGGGCAAGCGAGCGCTCGCCATAGCCGGGGACCATTTCCGCGGCGATCAGGTCGAGCCCGTAGAGCGCCTCGCGCAAGGCGAAGGTCAGGCCCGGGCCGACCTTGAGGATCGGAAAGCCGTTGGCGACCAGCGCCGTCAGCGCCGCGCGGCTCTGGTAGTCGGTGGAGTGCGCCTCGTAGACGAGCGACGGCTGTTCATCGAGCAGTGCGGTCAGCGCTTTCGGTGCTTCCGGCTTGTACGCGATGACGTTCTCGCTGCCGAATTCGACGCCCGGCTGCACGACCAAAGCGATGACGCGGCCGAACGCTTCACCGAGGCCCTCGCGCGCAAAAATCTCGCGATGGATTTCGATCGTGCGCCGCGCTGCCGCCGCTTCGGTTGGCTTCAGGTCGCTGAGCGCGTGATCGGCGCCGCCGGGGACGGGAACCTCGGTGCCGATGATGTAGAGCGGCAGCGCGCCGTCCTTGGCCCGCGCCGCCTTCTCGGCCGCCTTGGCGAGCCGGGCGGCCCGCGTCGCGATGGTCTCGTCGTCGAGGGCTGCGGGCTCGCCGGCGCAGCCCATCGAGGCGTCGAGATGGATCTTGCTGAAGCCGGCCCAGACATAGGCCGTGACCATGGCTTCGGCCTTGGCCATCGCCTGCGCCGCCGGCTCGGAGCGCCATGGATTGGGCCCGAGATGGTCGCCGCCGAAGATGATGCGCGAGGGCTGGAGCCCCTCGCGGCTGGCGATCTCCTTGACGAAGGCGACGAACAGGTCGGGCGTCATCCCGGTATAGCCGCCGAACTGGTTGACCTGGTTGCAGGTCGCCTCGATCAGCAGCATCAAATCCGGGTCGGCGACGGCGCGCCGGATCGCCGCCTGGATCACCAGCGGATGCGCCGAGCAGATCGAGGTGATGCCATAGGGCGACCCGTTTCTGCGCGCGGTGGCGAGGCCTGTCAGCGGATTGGTCATCATGTCGCTCGCGCCGTCCCGGCGATGAAGTCGTCAAGCACGTCGAGACCGGCAAGGCCTTCCATCGGCCCGCGCCGCGTCACGTTGCGGGCGCCCGCGGCATTGGCATAGAACAGCGCCTTGGCCGGCTCCATCCCCTTGCGCCGGCAGGTGAGGTAGGTGGCGCCGAAACAGTCGCCGGCCCCGGTCGGGTCGACTTCCTCGATCAGGAAGCCGGCGCAGTCGATCCGGCTGCCGTCGGCGCCGAAACGGGTTGAGCCGGCGGCGCCGCGCTTCAGCACGATCTCGCCAACGCCCCTGGCGATCAGCGCCGCCACAGCCTGTTCCTCGTCGTTGACGCCGGCCGCGGCAAGCAGCTCGTCGCCGGAAGGCAGCAGGAGATCGGCGTCGTCGACAAGGGCGGAAAGCAGCGCGCCGTCGGCGCCGTCGATCAGCTCCTTGCGCACATTCGGGTCGAAGGAGGTCGAGCCGCCGCGCGCCCGCACCGCCTTCACCGCATAGGCGACGATCTCCTTCAGCCCCGCTACCGACAGGGTCGAGCCCATGACATGCAGATGGCCGGCACCGTCCGCCAGTCGCCGCGCCTCCGGCGTGAGGCGGATCTGCCCGGCGGCGGATTCGGCGATGTTGTAGACGAAGTCCCTGCCGCCGTCCGGCCTGTAGCGCACGAAGGCGCTTCCGGTCGGATAGCGGTCGCTGATCGACACGGCCGAGACATCGACGCCGTCGCGCTTGAGCCGTTCCAGATTGATGATGCCGAAATCGTCGCGGCCGACGCAGGCGACGATGCCGGCGCCGCCGCCTAGCCTCGCCACCTGGTCGATGAAGATCGCCGGCGCGCCGCTCGGATAGGGCCCCATCAGCGTCAGCGGCTCGAGGAAGCCGAGACCTGGCTCCGTCGCCATGATCTCGGCCAGGATCTCGCCGGCGACAATCGTCGGCCCCGCGCCTTCGGCGGCGATCTCCCTTCGGCGGCTCATTCCTGCAATTCCTTCTCTCCCCAGCCTTGCCAGGCGCTGATTTCGGCGCGCACCGGCCGCACGATAGCGCCGGGCTGCAGCCGGGGTAAATCGCGGCGGAGCTGAAGTCAACAGAAACTATACGTATGTTCACTTATATCAATGCGCACGCAGCCTTCTTATGTGCATCATTTGGAGAAAATTTACCGGCCTGGCGAGACAGGAGCTCAGAAAATCAGGCGACAGGCGGCTTGACTCAAATTTTCTGTAGCGCGATAGAATATATACGCATGTCCATTTACACATGCGCATTCGTAAAGGAGGAGACGAAATGCCAACGGGTAAGCTTTTCGGGATTCTCGCCGTATCGGTCACCGCCTCGGCGCTGGCGGCAGGCACGGCGCTCGCCACGGAAATCACCGTCGCCACGGTCAACAACGGCGACATGATCATCATGCAGAAGCTGTCGCCGGAGTGGGAGAAGGCGACCGGCAACAAGGTCAATTGGGTCACGCTTGAGGAGAACGTGCTGCGCGAGCGCGTCACCACCGACATCGCCACCAAGGGCGGCCAGTTCGACGTGCTCACCATCGGCGGCTACGAGACGCCGATCTGGGGCAAGGCAGGCTGGCTGACGTCGCTCAACGATCTCGGCGACGACTACGACTATGACGACCTGATCGCGCCGGTTCGCAACGGCCTGACCGTCGACGGCAAGCTCTACGCAGTGCCGTTCTACGCCGAAAGCTCGTTCACGCTCTACCGCAAGGACCTGTTCGACGCCGCCGGCCTGAAGATGCCGGAGCAGCCGACCTACGACCAGATCACCGAATTTGCCGACAAGCTCACCGACAAGTCGAAGGAGCAGTACGGGCTCTGCCTGCGCGGCAAGCCGGGCTGGGGCGAGAACATGGCCTTCGTCGGCACGCTGGTGAACACATTCGGCGGCCAGTGGTTCGACATGGACTGGAAGCCGCAGATCAATTCCGACGCCTGGAAGAAGGCGATCGGCTGGTATGTCGACACGATGAAGAAGGATGGACCCCCGGGCATCAGCTCCAACGGCTTCAACGAGAACCAGACGCTGTTTGCTTCCGGCCATTGCGCCATGTGGATCGACGCCACGTCCGCGGCGGGCCGCGTCTATGACCCGAAGCAGAGCAAGGTCGCCGACAAGGTCGCCTTCGCCAAGGCGCCGGTCGCGGTCACCCCCAACGGTTCGGCCTGGGGCTGGGCCTGGAGCCTCGCCATCCCGGCCTCGACCAAGAAGGCGGACGCGGCGAAGTCCTTTGTCAAATGGGCGACCTCGAAGGCCTATGTCCAGCGCGTCGGCGAGACCGAAGGCTGGGTGGCGGCGCCGCCCGGAACCCGCAAGTCCACCTATGCCAGCGCCGACTACCAGAAGGCGGCGCCCTTCGCCGCGACGGTGCTTTCGGCGATCGAATCCGCCGATCCGACCAAGCAGACCAAGGATCCGGTGCCCTATACCGGCA
>NZ_RZOT01000130.1:0-11978 GCF_003999085.1 Mesorhizobium sp. M4A.F.Ca.ET.090.04.2.1 | reverse complement strand
CGCCCGGACTGTTTCGCTATCACCGGTTTTGTTTCCCCGACGGAGGTGAAAAAGGCTCTGCAGATTTCCGAAGTCCTGGTTCTGCCGTCGCGGCGCGAGGTCCTGGGCAGCGTGTTGCTCGAGGCGATGGCCACCGGCCTGCCGGCAGTCGCCTATGCCGTTGGTGGCGTCGCCGATGTCGCCGGCAATCCGCCGGCATTGGCATTGGTGCGGGACGGCCAGCGTGACGATTTGATCGCCCGCACGATCGAGCTTCTGGACGAGAATCCACTGCGAAGCACCCTGATCGAGCGCGGGCGCCAACGGGTCGGGGATTTCGCGGTGCATTCGGCGGTTGCCCTCAACCTCGAGCTTTATGCCTCGATCCTGTCGGGATCCGGCATCGGCTCGCGAAACCGGGGCGACGTCCTGGCCTTTCAGGAGGACGGCGGTTCGCCGGATGGCGCTTGATCAATTTCGTCACCACGCGCAGCCACGCCTACACCGTCCGTCATCTGGTCCGCCAATTGGGCGATGCGCGCCGCTGGAGCTACGAACGCCTTTTCCGGCAAAAGGAACTGCGCGCCGGCACCTGGGTCTTCACCGATCACGAACGGCTGTCGTCCTTCGAGATCGCGCTGGCCGCGAAGGTCGCGAACAAGCTCGAGCAAGGCAGCTCGCGGGTGCTCAACCATCCCGCTCGCGTGCGCGGCCGACACGATCTGCTGAAGGCGCTGCACGAGGCCGGGATCAACCAATTCTCTGTCTGGCGTTGCGAAAGCCAGCCGCGGCCAAACTCCTTTCCGGTGTTCATCCGCAACGAGTTCGACCATCTGTCGTCCGATTTCGAACTGATCGCCGACCAACAGGCGCTCGACGCAACAATCGCCCGCATGAAGGAGAACGGCATTCCCTTGGCTGGCAAGTTGGTGATCGAATATGCCGGCCAGGAAGTCAGCCCCGGTGTGTGGCAGCGTTTCGCGACCTACCGCGTCGGCTCTCGGCTGATCGCCCACCATAATGCGGTCGACTTCCGCTGGGCAGCCAAGGATGTCGAGGACAAGACCCGTCTTCTTGCCCATCCGATGTTTGGCGCCTTCGTCGAGAATGAGCGCCGTTTCGTCACCGACAATCTCTATGAGGACGTGCTGCGACAGGCCTTCGATCTGGCTGGCATCGACTACGGCCGCGCCGACTTCTCGCTTGTGGACGGGCACCCGCAGATTTTCGAGATCAACACCAACCCGGCGCACGGCTCGCACCGCACGATCTACCGCGAGACGTTCCCGGCCAGGGTCGAGACGCAGCGGCTGAGCGAGGACAGGCTCTATGCGGCCCTGAGCGCCATCGACATGCCGATTGGCGCGGGGATCGCGCTCGACGATCCGGCGCTACGCACACAGCAGGTATTCAGGCGGCTTTTCCTGGGGTTGAAACGTGCTTGAACGCGCCCTGCGGCAACCGCACCCTGGTGACACGCCGGTCATTTTTGAGACCGTCGACCGGTTTGATTTCGGCTCGCGGGAATTCCGCCTGCTTTTCAATCGTGCCCGGGCAACGGCTTTCCAGCATCCCGATTGGCTGACGGCCTTCTATCGCCATCTTGCGCCGGCGCATGGCGTCGAGCCGCTGGTGGTGACCGGCCGGGATGCCGCCGGCGACCTCCAGCTCGTCGTGCCGCTTGTGCGCCGCCGCGCGAAGGACGGATCCCGCTCGATCGAATACGCCTTCCTTGGTGTCACCGACTATGCCTGTCCGATCGTTGCCGAAGGCCTTCGGCTCGACGAGAGGACCGCGCAGGCCTTTCACCATGCCCTGGGTTCCCATGCCGGGCTGAAAATCGGCCCGGTCCATCATCAGCATGTGCAGCAATGGCGCTCGCTGCTGGGGAGCGAGCCGCTGGCGCTTGGCTTCGGCGCGCATGCCGTGCGCTATGGCTTCCCCTATGGCGAATGGCGGCGCGCCAACCTGGGCAGCCATCGCGCGGCGGCGCTTGATCGCAAGGCACGCCGTCTCGATGATACAGGCGAGCTTCGGCTGGAGCTCCTGGAATGCGATGCGGTGCGCTCCGCAATGATGGCGGGACGCGATTTCCGGTCCGGGCGCTTTCCGGATGATCCGCTGCAGACGGCGCATGGTCTCGAATTCTACATTGATGTCGCCACCAGCGGAGCGCGCTCCGGCCTGGCTCAAACCTGGCACCTGGTTTCAGGCGAGAGCACGGTCGCTCTCGTTTTCGGGCTGATCGACAAAAGCAGCTTCCGCTACGTTCTGCTCTGCTGCAACTACGTCGCCCATGCGCGCTATTCTCCGGGGCGCCTCGCGCTGGACCGTGTCATGGCGGCTTGGGCGGCCAGCGGCGGCGAGACTTTCGATTTCACCATTGGCGACGAGCCTTTCAAGGCTGATTTCGGCTGCTCTCGAACCCCCATGCACGAGTTCCGCCTGTGACAGCCTTGCCGAATTCCTTGCCAGTCGCACAGGGAGAAGTCGTCACCCCCCGGATCGCGGTGGTTATCCCGGCCAGGAACCGCCGCGGCAGCCTGCCGCGCACCCTGGAATCGGTCCTGTCCGATCCTCGGCGGGACATCGAACTCGTGGTCGTCGACGACGCTTCCGACGACGGCACCGAAGCCTATCTGGCTTCGCTTGCCGATCCCCGCCTGGCCTGGCGCCGACTACTGGTGCGATCCGGTGCCAACCGGGCACGCAACGAGGGCGCCGCGCTGACCAGCGCGCCGCTTATTGCGTTTCTCGATTCCGACGATGCATTCTGTCCGGGACGCATCGAGCGGTTGATCGCGTTCTTCGATGCCAATCCGGATATTGCGTGCACCATCGACGGCTTCAGCGACGTCGCGGACCGGCGCCGGCGCCTGCACCTGTTGCCGGACCCGACCCCTGACGCCGACAGGCTGAGTCAGCTGCTGCTTTGCCACTGCGTGCCATTGACCAATTCGACCGTTACCGTGCGCCGTTCCGCCTTCGTCTCGATCGGCGGTTACGATGTGGGCCTGTA
Organism: Mesorhizobium sp. M4A.F.Ca.ET.090.04.2.1; assembly: GCF_003999085.1. NCBI lineage: Bacteria > Pseudomonadati > Pseudomonadota > Alphaproteobacteria > Hyphomicrobiales > Phyllobacteriaceae > Mesorhizobium > Mesorhizobium sp. M4A.F.Ca.ET.090.04.2.1. The sequence goes on along the minus strand of NZ_RZOT01000130.1, from coordinate 8,980 downwards.
TCGTCATCAGGACCGCGAATTCCTGGTCCGGCTGGGAAAGCAGCACCGCATCGCCTTCGGCAAGGCCGCCGACGTCCTCAAATATCGTGAAGCCAATTCAATGTCGCGCACCCATGCCGGCTACATTGTGGGCCTGGACGATTTCGTCGCCCGCTGCCCGGACTATCGGACGAACGACTACGCCGCGATCCTCTGTTACCTGACGCTGCGCGGCGTGTTGAAGGCCGTGGCGCAGGGCAGCCTCGGCGTGGCGCTGGCGGAAATCAAGGCCTGGCGAAGGGCAAACAACCTGCCCGGGGGCTTTGGCGTCGTTTCCGGTTATTTCGCCGGGCGGCGGCAACGGCGGGAATTGGAACAGTCGTTCGCTCAGGCCGCCACGACGTCGGCTGAATAACGCAGTTCGCGCAATGGTTTGACCCGGCTGGTCGTCTCGGAATAGAGCGGATGCGCCTTGTAGGCGGCCAGCGCCGCGTCGTCCTCGAATTCGGCATAGACGACCACGTCGATCGCGTTGGAGAACAGATCGACCTTGGTGTTGAGCGTCACTTCGAAATGCTTCGAGTGCGGAATCTTGCCCAATTCCTGCAGGCCCGATCGCACGGTCTCCACATCCTCCTTGTGCCGCACGCTGAAGAAAACGATGTGCCGGATCAAACCAGCCTCCTTGATCGTCATTTCAGGCGTGTTTTGTGGGAGCAAGGGCGCAGCGTCAACCGGCAACGATGTCGCGCCCGCCTTGCGGTTGCCGGGGCGTTAGGCCGCTCCGGTGACGTATCGCACGATGCGCGACATCTCCCTGATTGTTACGTCGAGGTAGTGGCCCTGATTGTAGAGGCCATCCCAGATCAGGAAGAAGGTGATGGCGCAGATGACGATGACGTAACGCATGGCTGAAACTATCGTATGCAGGCTATCGCAACCATAGCGATTCCGCTGCAGGCGGCCATTTTCCCGCGGATTGTTGGCTCCAGATCCATCCTCGGCCTGCCCCTTGAAGTTCCTGCTGATGCCGTGGAAGATTGTGCCGGCAATTCAACGGCAAGCTCTGCAGTTCCGGTCGTGGCGACTGCGTTCGAGCCTGATGAATGGACCATGAGAGGGGTGTGGGGCCGGCGATGCGCGGGCTTCACGAAAGTCGGGGGCAGGAAATGGCTTTCAAGCAAGATCCTGGCATTGCGTCTGGCGATGCGGTGCTGCTTGACGAATTGAATTTCGCCGAGATCGTCAAGGGATTGCCGGCCAAGGCGCGCATGGTACTTTTGGCGGCCATGAACCTGCCGCGCGGCTCGCTCAAGGTCAGGATGCCGGACGGCCGCGCTGTCCTCGTCGGCGGCAAGGCGCCAGGTCCCGATGCCGAACTGGTGCTGAAGAACTGGCGTCTGCCCGGACGCGCCTTCTCCGGCGGCACGATCGGTCTTGCAGAATCCTACATGGACGGCGATTGGGACAGCCCGGATGTAACCAGTTTCCTCGAATTGTTCGTGGTCAACTCGGCTCTCGGCGAGAAGGTCGCTGGCGGCGCCAACTGGCTGATCAACACCGTCCAGCGCATCCGCCACTGGTTCAACGAGAACACGCGCACCGGATCGAAGCGTAACATCTCGGCGCACTACGATCTCGGCAACGCCTTCTACGAGAAATGGCTGGATCCGAGCATGACCTATTCGTCGGCGCTTTATGCAACGGGCGCCAACGATCTCGAAAGCGCCCAGGCCGCCAAATATCGCGCGCTGGCGAAAGACACCGGCATCGGCAGGAAGGACCATGTGCTGGAGATCGGCTGCGGCTGGGGCGGCTTCGCCGAATTCGCGGCGCGCGAGATCGGTTGCCGCGTCACCGGCCTGACCATCAGCCGCGAGCAGCACGACTTCGCGAAAGCACGTATCCAGAAAGCCGGGCTTGCCGACAAGGTCGACATCAAGCTTCAGGATTATCGCGACGAGACCGGCACTTACGACCGGATCGCATCGATCGAGATGTTCGAGGCGGTCGGCGAGAAATACTGGCCGGTGTTCTTCGGCAAGATGAAGACCTGCCTGAAGCCCGGCGGCACGGCCGGCCTGCAGATCATCACCATCAACGAGGCCGCCTACGAGGCGTATCGCGCGCGCCCCGATTTCATCCAGCGCTATGTCTTCCCTGGCGGCATGCTGCCGACACCCTCGATCCTCAAGGCTCTCGGCAAGGATCACGGCCTCGCGCATCTGCGCGAGCGCGTCTTCCCGCAGGACTATGCCCGCACGCTCGCCGAGTGGCGCCAGCGCTTCTGGGGCTCGTGGGAAAAGATCGTCCCGCTCGGCTTCGACGAGCGCTTCAAGAAGCTCTGGGAGTTCTATCTGCACTATTGCGAAGCCGGCTTCCGCGCCAGCTACATCGATGTCCGCCAGGTGGTCTATAAGGCCTAGCATCCGCAACACCGTGCGAGCACGCGGTGTTTGGCTGCCGGCGACGTTGTTGCCGCACCAGCCGTCAAAGAGCGATGCGGTACTTGGCAAAACCCCCATCACCCTCACCCGCCGGCTCGATCTTCAGCGACTTCACCTCTGCGATGAAATCCTTTGCCCTGAGCCCAGTCTCGAACACCACGCTGGTTCCAGGCAGCGGCGCGAACGACCAGTTGCCGTCGGCCGACGGATTGATCGTGCCCTCGCTGATGACATAGCGCACGATCACGTCGCGGTTGGTGTCCGGCGCCTCATAGATGATCTTCGAAGCGTTTATGTCCGGGAAATTGCCGCCGCCGCCGGCGCGGTAGTTGTTGGTTGCAACGACGAATTTCTGTGCAGGATCAATCGGTTTGCCGTCGAACATCAGGTCGACGATGCGGCTGGATTCGGCATTCGCCAGCCCGCCCTTGGCATCGTATTTCGGCGGCTGCGACAGGTCTATCCTGTAGGCGACGCCGTCGATCACGTCGAAATTGTAGGATGGGAAGTCGGTGTTGATGAGTGGCTGGTCGGCCTTGCCCGGTTCGATCCGGTTGAAGATGCCGACCGACATCTCTAGCCATTCCTTGACCTGCGCGCCGGTGATTTCGACGGCCCGCACGGTGTTGGGATAGAGATAGAGGTCGGCGACGTTCTTGATGGCGATGTCGCCCACCGGCACGTCGGTGTAGTAGTCGGCGCCGCTGCGTCCGCCGGCCTTGAAGGGCGCCGCCGCCGAGAGCAGCGGCATGTCCTTCCATTGCGTGCTCTTCAGTATGTCCTTGAGATACCAGCTCTGCGCTTGGTTGACGATCTGCACCGACGGATCGTCGGCGACGAGGGCGAAATAGGAATAGAGCGGCGCCGAGGTCTTGCCGACGGGGCGGCGCACATAGGCGAGCGTCGCCTCATGATCCTGTTCGAGCGCGGCGATGATGCGCCTGTCGTCACCAACCGTCGCCTTGTTCTTGTTGTCGACCCGCTCGTAGATCGGGCGCGCCTCCGAGGTCGCCGAGACGACCCGCCATTTCGAGCCGTCGCGCTCCAGAAGCAGGTCGATCAGGCCCATATGCGAGCCCCAGAAGCCGCCCATCACCGCCGGCTTGCCTTGCAGCGTGCCCTTACCGGTGTCGACGCCGTCCAGCGCCTGAAAATCCTTCTTGCCGGGGAAGACGAGATGCTGATGGCCGGTGAAGACCGCGTCGATGCCTTCGACGCCGGCGACGAAGAAGGAGGCGTTCTCCATCATGTCGCCCTGCTTGATGTCGATGCCGGAATGCGAGAGCGCGATCACGATGTCGGCCCCCTCTTCCTTGATCTGCGGCACCCAGGCCTTTGCCGCCTCGACAATGTCGCGCGTCTTCACGTTGCCTTCGAGGTTCTTCAGGTCCCAGACCATGATCTGCGGCGGCACGAAGCCGATGATGCCGATCCTGATCGGCTGCTCGGCGCCCGACCCGTCCTTGATCTTCCTGTCGAGGATGACATAGGGCTTGAGGTAGAGCTTGTCGTCGCGCGGGTTGGCGGCAAGCGTCGTGCCGCGGATCAGGTTGGCGCAGACGAAGGGAAAATTGGCGCCGGCCAGCACCTTGTCCAGGAACGACAGGCCGTAGTTGAATTCGTGATTGCCGAGCGTCGAGCATTCGTAGCCGAGCAGGTTCATGCCCTTCATGATCGGATGCAGGTCGCCATCCTTCAGGCCCTTCTCGTAGGCGACGTAGTCGCCCATCGGGTTGCCCTGCAGAAGGTCGCCATTGTCGATCAGCATCGCATTGGTGGCTTCCTTGCGAACCGCGTCGATCAGCGAGGCGGTGCGTGACAGGCCCATCGTGTCGTTCGCCTTGTCGGCGTAGTAGTCATAGGGCAGCACGTTCACGTGGATGTCCGTCGTCTCCATGATCCTCAGATGCGCCTGATTGGCCGCGGCCCGGGCGGAGAAGGGATGCAGCATGATCAGCGCCCCGGTGGCGGCGGCGCCGGCCAGGAATTCGCTACGGGAGACGGGCAGTCGTGACATTGTTTTCTCCTCTTCGACAACGCGACACCCCTGCCAGCGAGCGCGGAGCTTGCCGGTGAAGGAGGTCTAAGTCCATGTCCATTGAAAGGCCTGTCGATCACGACAAGGTGACGTGTCGATGAAACGGGTGCCGGCGCGACGTCAGCCGTTGTCGTCGTCGCCCTGGGTGATCAGCCGCGCGCTGCGCTGGCCGGTGAAGTAGATCCATAGCCAGCTAAGCGATACCGCGAGCCGGTTGCGAAATCCGATCAGGAAATAGATGTGGGCAACGCCCCAGAGCCACCAGGCAAGCCAACCGGTGAGCTTGATCCAGCCGAAGTCGATCGCGGCCGCGCGCTTGCCGATCGTCGCCAGGTCGCCGGCATGTTGATAGCGGAAGGGACGCGAAGTCGTATCGCCGGCGAGCCGCGCCTTGATCGTCGCGGCGACGTGACGCCCCTCCTGCTTGGCGGAAGGCGCCACGCCTGGCACCGGTTTTCCGTCCGGGCGCAACACATGCGCGGTGTCGCCGATGACGAAGATTTCCGGGCTGCCCGGCACGGTGAGATCGGGCTCGACCAGCACCCTGCCCGCACGGTCGGCGTTCGCTCCCAGCCATTCCGCCGCCGGCGATGCGGCAACGCCGGCGGCCCATAGGATTGTCTTTGCCGGCAGGCGCTTATCGCCAAAGATAACGCCGTCCGCATCCAGCTCAGTGACCGCTCGTCCGAGCTCGACCGTGACGCCAAGCCGCTCCAGCGCCGTCTGGGCATAGGCGGAGAGCTCCGGCGCGAAGTTGGCGAGGATGCGATCGCCGGCCTCGATCAGCACCACGCGCGTCTGCCTGGTGTCGATGTTGCGGAATTCGTCGCGCAGCGTGTCATGCGCGAGTTCCGCGATGGTGCCGGCAAGTTCGACGCCGGTCGGTCCGCCACCGACGATGACCAGCGTCAGCAGCGCCTGGCGCCTCGCCGCATCGGTTTCGCGCTCCGCCTGCTCAAAGGCGAGCAGGATGCGACGGCGGATCGTGGTGGCATCCTCAAGCGTCTTCAGCCCGGGTGCGAACGGCTCCCATTCGTCATGGCCGAAATAGGCGTGGCGCGCACCGGTGGCGAGCACCAGCGTGTCGAAGGCAACCGAGCCGCCGTCCTCGAGCAGCACGCGCCTACCGGCGCGGTCGACGCCGGTGACGTTGCCCAGAAGCGTCGTCGCGTTCTTGCGCTTGCGCAGCAGATGACGGATCGGCCAGGCAACCTCGGAGGTCGCCAGCGAGGTGGTCGCCACCTGGTAGAGCAGCGGCTGGAACAAATGATGGTTGCGCTTGTCGACCATGGTGATGCGCACCGGCGCGCCGGCCAGCGCATGGGTCAATTCCAGGCCACCGAACCCGGCGCCGACGACCACGACATGATGGCTGGCTTCGTTCATTCACTTACCTCGCCAAGCAAAATCCACCGGACCCAATCTAGGTATTATTGTGCATTGCAACAATAGCGGGAAGACCGTCCAATTGCCCGGGACTCGCCGCCGGATGTCGTGAATGCACATGTCGACCGGTTGGCACGAGGTATAGCCTCATGGCTGGAACGACAGGAGCGCAGCATGGCTGACGATCGCGACGAGCAAGGCCCGGCCCAATACGCCTCCCCGCCCTGTTTCATGCATGAACTCGACCCGGAATTCAGGGTGCCGCTCACCGACTGGAGCGATGTCAGACGCTGGCGCAAGGCCGAGCGCGAGAGGCTGATCGCGGCGCGGCTTGCAGTCTCCGCCGATGCCCGCGCGGCGATGTCGACGCGCATCGCCGTAGGCCTCGACGCTCTGATTGGCGACATTGGCGGCCGCATGGTCAGCCTCTACTGGCCTTTTCGCGGCGAGCCGGATCTGCGGTCCTGGATGGCGTCGATCAACGAACGCGGCGGGCGCACCGCATTGCCGGTTGTCATCCAGATGGGGCAGCCGCTGGTGTTTCGCGCCTACAGACCGGGCGACCGGCTGGAGAAAGGCGTCTGGAACATCCCGATTCCGGCGGAAGGCGATCCGGTGCTGCCAGACATCGTCATCTCGCCGATCGTCGGCATCGACCCAGGCAAGTATCGACTTGGTTACGGCGGCGGCTTCTTCGATCGCACGCTGGCGGCGATGCCGTTCAGGCCGCTGGTGATCGGCGTCGGCTACGAATTGCAACGCATCCCGACCATCTATCCGCAGCCGCACGACATTCCGATGAGCAAGGTGGTGACGGAGGCCGCTGGCGCTTAGCGGCAGCTAGGCCATCTCCGGCCGCAAGCCGACGGCCGTCCGGTCGACGATCTCGCGCAGCGCGAAGGACGAATTGATCTTTGTCACATGCGGCATGGCCGACAACCATTCCTTGTGAATGCGTTCGTAGTCGACCAGATCCTTCGCGGCGATGCGCAGGATGTAATCGTATTCGCCAGACATCAGATGGCAGGACAGCACGTTCGGGCAGCGCTTGATCGCCGCCTCGAAATCCGACAGCGTCTTCTCGAACTGCCCCGACAGCGATATATGCACGATCGCCGTCATCTGGTGGCCGAGCGCGGCGTTGGAGAGCCGCGCGTGATAGCCGCGGATGGTGCCCGACTTCTCCAGATTGTCAAGCCTGCGCGAGCAAGCCGATTGCGACAGGCCGACCTTCTCGGCAAGTGCCGCGTTGGGTATCCGGCCATCTTTCTGCAAAGCCTCCAGAATGGCGATATCAATCCTGTCGAGCGGCATTTTTCGTGTTTCCTGCGAAAATATTGATATTTCGCGCAATAATTATCGAAGCATGCCGGTTCAGGCAAGCGCATTCGCAAACACCTGCGAGCCGATTCATGGTTCACTCCACAAATACAGGGAACGCGCCCGCAAAGGGCCGGATCAGGAGACAGAAAATGCGCGTCGGTTGCCCCAAGGAAATCAAGAACCACGAATATCGCGTCGGCCTGACGCCGGGCTCGGTCCGCGAATATGTCGCGCATGGCCATGAGGTGCTGGTCGAGACCGGCGCCGGCGCCGGCATCGGCGCCGACGACAACGCCTACCGCGCCGCCGGCGCGACCATCGCCAAGACGGCCGCCGACGTGTTCGCCAAGTCCGACATGATCGTCAAGGTCAAGGAACCGCAGCCCAACGAGTGGGTTCAGCTGCGCGACGGCCAGATCCTCTACACCTATCTCCACCTCGCTCCGGATCCGGAACAGACCAAGGGCCTGCTGGCCTCGGGCGTCACGGCAATCGCCTATGAGACCGTCACCGACGACCGCGGCGGCCTGCCGTTGCTCGCGCCGATGTCGGAAGTTGCCGGCCGCCTGTCGATCCAGGCCGGCGCGACGGCGCTGCAGAAGGCCAATGGCGGTCGTGGCGTGCTGCTCGGCGGCGTGCCCGGCGTGCTGCCAGGCAAGGTCACCGTGCTCGGCGGCGGCGTCGTCGGCCTGCATGCCGCCAAGATGGCGGCCGGCCTCGGCGCCGACGTCACCATCATCGACCGCTCGATCCCGCGCCTGCGCCAGCTCGACGACATTTTCGGCGGCCGCGTCCACACCCGCTACTCGACCGTCGAGGCGCTCGAGGAAGAATGCTTCTCCGCCGACATCGTGGTCGGCGCCGTTCTGATCCCGGGCGCCGCGGCGCCGAAGCTGGTGACGCGCGAGATGCTGTCCGGCATGAAGAAGGGTTCCGTGCTCGTCGACGTCGCCATCGACCAGGGCGGCTGCTTCGAGACCTCGCACGCCACGACCCATGCCGAACCGACCTACGAGGTCGACGGCGTCATCCACTACTGCGTCGCCAACATGCCAGGTGCGGTACCGGTCACCTCGGCGCACGCCCTCAACAACGCGACGCTGCATTTCGGCCTGCAGCTTGCCGACAAGGGCCTCAAGGCACTGGTCGACGACCATCATCTGCGCAACGGCCTCAACGTCCACAAGGGCAAGATCACCAACCGCGCGGTCGCCGAAGCGCTCGGCTACGAGCTGGTCGAGCCGAAGGCAGTGCTCGCCGCCTGACACCTGCGCGAGAAGAAGTTTCCTCCTGTCGCCCGCCGGCTTCGTCCGGCGGGTTTTCTTTGCACGGAAGAAGTGCGGACAACAAAAAAGCGGAGCCAAAGCTCCGCTTCCTCGATGTTGAGACGTGCCGCCGGTCCATCCGCGGTCGGCAATCGATCAACACTTGCTTTCTAGCAAGTAATTGCGACGGGAGTACGACAGTCTCGCCCGACATTTATGCGGATCCGTGTCGCCATTGTGAAGCACTTCACATTAGGCATTCGAAAAACATGCCTAGTCACATCGGCCTGAAGGCTGCTTTCTCTTCTGTCGCAGGCTTTTTCCCCAACTGCCCGCCAGACGATCGGCGGGCACTTTTTGTCTTCAGGCGCGTTCGATGCGGCACTGGTAGCAATTGTTGCGCGCCGAACGGACGTGGATGTAGGCGATGTCGTCGCGCTCGAACAGCGTTTCGGCGCGCGCCGCGATGCCGACTGTCGGGATAACGCCGCCGCTGCCATAGACGATGCGGTCATTGCGGCCATAGCCGCGCACGATATAGT
>NZ_RZOT01000012.1:0-26791 GCF_003999085.1 Mesorhizobium sp. M4A.F.Ca.ET.090.04.2.1 | reverse complement strand
CTGGGCACGCTGGACGAACTGCTGGTCATCGCCGCCGCCGTCATCGGCGGCACGTCGCTCGCCGGCGGCTCGGGAACCGTGCTGGGAGCCATGCTCGGCGCGCTTTTGATGCAGTCGCTGCAGTCAGGCATGGTGCTGCTCGGCATCGACTCGCCGCTGCAGAGCATCGTCGTCGGCGCGGTTCTGGTCGTCGCCGTCTGGCTCGACACCGTCTACCGCAAGCGAGTCTGAGCAAGAACTTCAGGGAGGAGACGCGACCATGGAAAAGACAGCTCCCACCACCGGCACGCCGCTGATCGACATGCGCAACATCTCGATCGCCTTCGGCGGCATCCGCGCCGTCGACGACGCCTCGATCGATCTCTTCCCCGGCGAGGTGGTGGCGCTGCTCGGCCACAACGGCGCCGGCAAGTCGACGCTTATCAAGATACTGTCCGGCGCCTACAAGCGCGACGCCGGCCAGATCTTCGTCAATGGCGAGGAGGCGCACATCTCCAACCCGCGCGACGCCAAGAAATACGGCATCGAGACGATCTACCAGACGCTGGCGCTCGCCGACAATGTCGACGCCGCGGCCAACCTCTTCCTCGGCCGCGAGCTGATGACCGGCTGGGGCACGCTCGACGATGTCGCGATGGAGGCCGAGGCGCGCAAGGTGATGGGCCGACTCAATCCGCGTTTCCAGCGCTTCAAGGAGCCGGTGATCAAGCTTTCCGGCGGCCAAAGGCAGTCGGTGGCAATCGCGCGCGCCATCCTGTTCAATGCCCGTATCCTGATCATGGACGAGCCGACGGCGGCACTCGGGCCGCAGGAGACGGCGCAGGTCGGCGAACTGGTCAAGCAACTCAAGGCCGACGGCATCGGCATCTTCCTGATCAGCCACGACATCCACGACGTGTTCGAGCTCGCCGACCGGGTCTGTGTGATGAAGAACGGCCAGGTCGTCGGCACCGCGCGCACCAGCGACGTCACCCAGGACGAGGTGCTCGGCATGATCATCCTCGGCAAATGCCCGCCTGGCGCCATTCCTGGGCCGGGAGCGCTGAAGATCGCCGCTTGAGTCTGTAAGCCGGCTAAGTGACGCTCGCGGATGGGCCAAGCGTCATGATGGTTTGACAGCGCCATTGTGTTGCCGCGGCGACTTGCTCATAAAGGAGCGTATGCTCAGGGGCACCGCCATCCTTTGAAGAAGTTCTTCCCGATCGTCGCCTTCATCGCCGTCGCGCTGATCAGCCTGACGATGGCGGGGTTCGCCTATTTCGCCACGCAGGAAGCGGCGCGAATCAAATTCGATGCGACAGCAGACGACGCGCTCAACCGCATCGAGAGCCGTATCGATCTCCATCTTTCGCTGCTGCGCTCGACCCAGGCGCTGTTCGACGCCCGCAATGGCGACATTTCACGCGGCGAGTTCAAGGCGTTCTTCAGCGCGCTCGATGTCGACAACAATTTCGCCGGCCTGCGCGGCATCGGCTTCCTGCGGCTGGCCAAGGCCGGCGACGAGGCGGCGGTCGAGCGCGACATCCTGCGCGACCACGGCGTCGCCCATCAGGTCTACCCTGCCACGACGCAACCCTGGCGCACGCCGATCGTGATGTTCGAGCCGATAGACCCGTCCAACCAGGCCAGCATCGGCTTCGACATGTTCACCGAGCCGGCGCGGCGGGCGGCGATCGAAAAGGCAATGGCCGACGATCAGCAGCATGCAAGCGGTCTGGTCCAGCTCGGCCAGGGAACCGGTGCCACTCAGACCTTCCCCGGCTTCCTGGTCTTCGTGCGGCTCAATGTCGAGACCGCGCCCGAAGTCATCAACGCCAGCCGCTCCTCGACCGCTGGTTTCCTCTATGCGGCGTTTCGTGCCCGCGATCTGTTCCAGACGGCGCTCAGCCGCACGCCGCTCCTGCCGGTCAACACGGAGATCTATGACGGCCAGCCTGACGCCGACAATCTCCTTTTCCGGTCGGAGACGCCGCCGGTGGAGACCTTTGGCGACAGGCTGCTGGTGACCCGCAAGATCGTCGTCGCCGGCCGTCCCTGGACTGTGCTGTTTCGGCCGACAAGCGCTTTCTCGCTGCCTTCGTCGCGCGCCATTCCGGTGATGCTCGGCCTGTTCGGGCTGCTGCTCGCCGGCGCGATCGCGCTGGTGGCGCGCTATCAGGAGCGGGCTTACGACGCAGTGTCGCTGCTACACGAGACGACGGAAAAGAGCCTGCTCGAAAAGGAGCTGATGCTGCAGGAAATGAAGCATCGCATCAAGAATTCGATCACGCGGGTGCTGGCGATAGCGCGCCAGACGGCCTCGCACGCCACCGACGTGAAGGAGTTCTCGTCATCCTTCGCGGCGCGGCTGCAGGCGATGGCAGCGTCCCAGGACATGCTGACCCGCTCGCGCTGGCAGAAGGCCGATCTCGGCGATCTCCTGCGCATCGAGCTCGGCCAGGTGTTCGGCAAGGAGCTTCCCGAAGACATATTGTCGGGGCCGGAGGTGCTGCTTGACGAGACGACCACCCAGGCGCTCGGCCTGACCTTCCACGAACTGGCGACGAACGCACTGAAATATGGCGAGGCCGGCAATTCCGTGGGAGCACTCAAGGTCGACTGGTTGCTGGAAGGGCGCGGCCGGGATCGGACGTTGGTGCTCAACTGGCGAGAGGCCGGGCAGAAGCAGCTCGAAGCACCGGCCAAGACAGGCTTCGGCACCAAGCTGATAGACCTCAACGTCACGCGCGAATTGGGCGGCACGATCAAGCGCGATTTTCGCGCCGAGGGGCTGGTGGTGGTAATCAGGGTCCCGCTGGCGGGGTGAATGGATCCCGTTCGCTCTGAACGGTCATTTTCAGGCGGCACAAACAAACGGAGACCGGACGAGCCGGCCTCCGTTCCTATTGCGCCTGATGCGAAGCGATCAGCAGCGTGCCGTGTAGAGACGGCCGCGATTGTCGCGATACTGGCAATAGCCATTGCGCAGGTTGCGGACCAGCAGACCCGAGCCGGCGCCGACGGCCGCACCGATCAGCGCGCCCTTGGTGCCGCCGATCAGGCCACCGGCGACAGCGCCGACACCGGCGCCAACGCCAACGTCCTGCTCGGTCGTGCTGCAGCCGCTGACAGCGACCACCGCAACCATGGCAATAATCATCTTCCGCATAGAGTCACCTCTCCTTTGTCCTCACTTTAGGAGGCTACAACCGCCATTTAACATGAAACAACAGCCTTGGCCCGCTCGATTTTATTGTTGACCAAGATAGGTTTTTTCGGGGCGCGCACTGTTGTTGGAGGCAAGGACGAGGCTGGATACCTGCAATGATGCGTCGAGCGTGCCATCCGCACGCACGTTCCAGACGACCTGGTCGTAGTCGTCCTCCAGCGCCGGATCGACAGCGAGGCACTCGGCAACGACATGAGCAGCCTGACCCTGAACGTCGGCCATGGCGAAAGGCCGCTCGGCAGTGCATTGTTCGGCGGTCTCGAAGACGCTGACTGGCACCGACAATTCGCGGCATTCGGTCATGGAGCCGGAGCAGCCGATAACCAGCAGCAAGGCAGCGATATGTTCCATGGCGAGAATCCTCTCGCCACAAAAACGGACCAAAACGGGCAAAGTTCCTGCGCAGGCGGTGCCGCATCGAATAAATTGGCGGTCAGGCGCGCGACAGCGGATCGCGGGCGTCAGTTGAACTGCGTGGCCAGTGTCAGCGCGATGGCCGCGACCAAGGCAACGGCGACCAGCCGAAGCACGGGATGGGTGGCGCGGGCCGAGGTCGAGGGCGGAGCTTCGGCATCCTGGAAACCGCTCATCGAGACGCGAGCGGCCTGCTCCAGCCTGTTCATGTCGGCAACCGTCAAGACGATTCCTCCCCTGTTGCGCCGGACCCGACGGCGGCCGCAGGCCATCGCCAGGTTTCAGCGTCATCTGGGAAGAACAGCATCGGACTTTATGGTGAACAGCCGGTTAAGGATGTTGTCCGCGGGCCACAGCGCCGTCTTCGGCGCGCCTGTCGATCCATGTCAGTCCGTTTCGAAATTGCCCTTGGGAATGACGAGGCCATATTCGAGGCGATCTTCCGTGATCTCGAGCGTCGCCGTGCCGTTCAGCGACGTCGGCACGACGCGTTCCAGGGCGACGCTGCCAAAGCGCTTCTCGTTGTGCCCGACCTCACGGCCTCCGATGGCTTCGACCCAGATCAGCGACAGAGCAGGTTCGCCGTCGGCGGCAGTCGTCAGTCTGGCCGTCACCTTGACATGGCCGTTCGGCCGCGACAGGGCGCCGTAGCTAACCGAATTGACGGCGAGCTCATGCATGGCGAGACCGACATGCAAGGCGGCGTTGGGATTGAGGTAGGGGTTTGCGCCCTCGAAGCGCACGCAGCGTCTGGGGTCGGCGGCATAGCGGCCGACCTGGCCGGAAACGAGCTCGTGAAGCTCCGCACCCCGCCAGTTGGAGGATGTCACCAAATCCTGCGAGGCGGCCAACGACTGCAGCCGGCCGCGGAAGCGCGTTAGGAAATCACCCGACGTTCCGGAATAGCGACTGGTCTGGCTGGCGATGCTCTGGATGATGGCGAGCAGGTTCTTCGAGCGGTGGCTGACCTCGCGCAGCAGCGTCTTGAGCGTTTGCTCGCGGCGCTTCTGCTCGGTGGTCTCGACCATGGTGGTGACGACGCCCTGCACCTCGCCGCCGTCGCTGTGATCGGCGTCGATCCAGACCTGGAACCAGCGGACGCCGTCTTCGGCGGGCACGCCGAGCTCGAGCCGTTCAGGGTTGCCGGAGGCTATGACGCTGCGCTTGGCGGCGCCGATACGCTCGGCCTGCGCCGGCGGCAGGATGCCGTTGCTGTCTGGCGTGTCCGAGGCCCATGGCGCGCGCATGTTGCGCGCCCAGATCGTCTTCATCTCGCGGTCCTGGTAGAGCACCGAGATGCCGGCGTTGTGCAGCGCGTGGAGAAGAGCCCGGCCAAGCTGCATTCCGCTTTCGGCCGGATGCAGGGCGATGACCTCTTCGCCCTGCCCGCTGTTGCTCATGTTTGCGGCCTTGGAACGCATCGATCGCTTGCCACCGAACTCAGGCTGAACGGCCTATTGCAAAATGGGTTCCTGAAATGAGGATCCAGATACGGTCCGCCGAGCGGCATCTCGTTGGAGGATACCGCCCGGCGGGGGCTGGAAACCGTTTGAGGGGTGCGGCTTCCAGTGTTCGGAGGCTCGCCCTCACGCCCGTTTGAACAGGCCGGCAATGAGCGAGATGATCAGGAAGGCGAGGAAGATGAAGAAGAGTATCTGCGCGATGCCGGCCGAGGTGCCGGCGATGCCGCCGAAACCAAGCGCACCGGCGATGATCGCCACGACGAGAAAAACGAGCGCCCAGTAAAGCATGATCCGTCTCCTTCCTATGCTGCGGTAAAACGTGGGTGGGTAGCGTTTGTTCCACCATTTACCGAAAAAGACGATCCCTGGAAGGGGTGGGATGCGAATTCCAAAGTCTCGCCGCGACGCCCGTCCGAGACGCGCCGAAAAGCTCTATTTCATGCGGGATGGCGGACGGCGGCGGGGCGCGCGGCACCCCGTACTACGCCGCAGCCTTGGCCTGCCGATCGAAGAACAGCGCCTGGCTGATCAGCGCCTTCACCATGTCCGGGTTGAACGGCTTGGTCACCAGGAAGGCCGGTTCCGGCCGCTCACCGGTCAGCAGGCGCTCGGGAAAGGCGGTGATGAAGATCACCGGCACCGGCGTGGAGGACAGGATCTCGTTGACGGCCTCGATGCCCGAGCTGCCGTCGGCAAGCTGGATGTCGGCCAGCACCATCTTCGGCCTGGTCTTGCCGAAAATCGCCACCGCCTCGGCATGGGTGCGCGCGGTGCCGACGACGCGATGGCCAAGGCTCTCGACCATTTCCTCGATGTCCATGGCGATCAGCGGCTCGTCCTCGATGATCAGCACGTCGGTCGCCACCTGGCGGGAAATCTCGTTGCTCGCCTGGGCAAGCAGATCGGAGAATTCCTGCTCGTCGGCATCCAGGATCTCGGCCGCCTCGTCCTCGCTGAAGCCTTCGACGGCGACCAGCAGGAAGGCCTGCCGGGGCCGAGGGGCAATCGCGTTGAGATTTGCGGCCGCCCGCTGTTCCCATGCCGACTGTGCGTGTTCCTGCGGAACACGGATGGCGACCGACGTGAAAAGCCTGGCGAAGACCTTGTAGAGCGCGATGCGGTCGTTCGACGCCTGGGGAAAGATGTCGACATCGGAGATGATGGCCTCAAGCATCGCGGCGACCAGCGCGTCGCCGCTCTCCTGCGATCCGGAGACGGCGCGCGAGAAGCGGCGCAGGAACGGCAGATGCGGCGCGATGGTGGCGGAAAGGCTCATGATTGACGTCTCCCTCAGATGACGCAGTTGCATAGGTTGCCGGTCAAGCCGATGGCAAGCCCCGAAAAAATGAAACGCCGGCTTTCCGAAAAAGTTCCTATGGTGTGGAACTAATATAAGGGGACGACGTTTGAGGTCGGGACGGGCAACCAGACGAGGGTGCCGCTTTGCGTTGTGTGTTAGGGGCGGCCAGGGTGCTGGAAATAAAGGGCGAAATGAAGGATATGACGAAAGACACTTCGGCTGGCGCCGCAGGCAGGCGCCGGGCTATTTCCGGCGACCCGCTCGGGCCAAACTCGGAAATCGGCCGCAAACTCAAGCAATATTACGACGAGCTGGTCTCCGATCAGGTGCCGGACCGCTTCTCCCAATTGCTCAGTCAATTGGAGCAGGCAGACCCCGCACGGAAAAAGGATTGAAGCATGGCGGCCGTCTCGCAGAGCTTCAAGACCGACCTGCTCGGCTCGATCCCGAGCCTGCGCGCCTTTGCGGTATCGCTGACGCAAAACGCCGACAAGGCCGACGATCTGGTGCAGGAAACGCTGGTCAAGGCCTGGGACAAGCATGAAAGCTTCCAGCCGGGCACCAATCTCAAGGCCTGGCTGTTCACAATCCTGCGCAACGAGTTCTATTCGCAGATGCGCAAGCGCGGCCGCGAAGTGCAGGACAGCGACGGCATCATGACGGCGAGGCTCGCCGTTCATCCGGCCCAGCACGGCCAGCTCGATCTGAAGGATTTTCGAGGCGCGCTCGAACAGTTGCCGGAGGATCAGCGCGAAGCCATCATCCTGATCGGTGCATCGGGCTTTTCCTACGAGGAAGCGGCGGAAATCTGCGGCTGCGCCGTCGGAACGATCAAGAGCCGTGTCAGCCGTGCACGTGCCAGGCTGCAGGAAATCCTGAAGATATCCGGCGAAGACGAGTACGGTCCGGATGCGATATCGGCGCAAGTGACAGGGTCGAACGCCGCCTAAGGGTCCGGGCGACCTCGAAGCCGGCTTTCAGCACTCATGCCAGCGGTCCGCGGCCGCAGGCCGCCGCCACCGCCTCGACAAGATCCTCCCCGGAGAAGGGTTTGCTGACCAGCCTGATCTCCGGAAAGGACGTCTTCAATTCGTCCAGGTCGGAATAGCCGGAGGCGAAGATGAAGGGCAGGCCGGATTCGCGCAGCCGCGAGGCGAAGTCGAGGGTAGAGGCGCCGCTCAGCATCAGGTCGACGATGGCGGCGTCGAATCGGGCGGCCACATGCTCCGGCTCGATCTCGGTGAGGTCGCCCGCAACGACCACGTCGCCGGCGCCATAGTCGCGGCACAGCTGTTCGACATCCGCGGCGATGAGGAATTCGTCTTCCAGGACGAGAATCCGCAATCCGTCAAGCAATGGCACCTAGCAAAATCTCCTCAGATATGCCTCCCAGAAGAGGCAGTCATGAGCGCTATCGGGCGCGCTGTCATTTAAAAAGTTATGTCGGAGCGCCGACGAATTTTTGATGAGACAGGAGCGAGCGGTCCGGATCCGGCACGGCCTCGCCGAAGGGTTCCGCCAATTCCATTTACTGGCTCGGAACCTTGCCGTGTGTCGGGCGTTGAAAGCAAGCAAACGCAAGGAGTTAAGCCATGGCGAGCGCCGCAGGAAGAGCCGCGAATGACGGCCGGACGAGTCCAGACCTCGAAGCCGACATCAGGCAACTGAAAGCCGACATCGAAAAACTGACCAAGCAGTTGGCGAAGACCGGCGAGCACGGCTATGGAACGGCGCGGCGGGCCGCCAGCGAAGGCGTCGAGCAATTGCGCGCCCAAGGCGAAGCTGCCTTCGAAGGATTGCGCGGCAATGCCAGGGACATCGAGGCGCAGATCGCCGCCAATGTGCGCGAAAAGCCGGTGACCTCGCTGGCGATCGCGGCAGGTGTCGGCTTTCTGTTCGCGCTTCTGGCGCGGCGCTAGTTCCGCACAGATGGGAATGCTGGCATCGCTGATTTCGGCTGTCGCCTCCGGCGAGGCCGTCGCGGCGCTCGGCCGCGCGCGGACGATGGCGATCGTCTACGGCGTTGCGGCGCTCGCGGCACTCACCGGCCTCGGCTTCCTCATCGGCGCGGCCTATATCTGGGCCGCCGGACGCTATGGCCCGATGGCGGCCTCGCTGGGCTTCGGCATCGGCTTCCTCTTGATCGCCGGACTTATCCTTGTTGTCTACCAGTTGTCGGCGGGCCTGCGGGCGCGGCGCCGGGCACGCCGGCGCCTCGCCGATATGAAGGCGCTTGGCATCACCGCCGCGCTCGCCGCGCTACCAGTTCTGCTCAAGGGGAAGGGCGGGCTCGGCGCCGTTCTTGGTCCGGCGCTGGCGTTGGTTGCCTATGCGATCTACCGGGAGAATGCGAAGCCGGACCACGGCAAGGATCCGGACAACGAGACAGGCTAGAACGATTCCAGGTAACCGGTTCGCACTTGTCCTGGAATTGCTCAAGTTCCATAGCTATTTGGGCAGATCCTCCAACGGCATCGATATTTCGGCAAAGACGCCGTCCGGGCGGAATTCGTGCTTCACTGCGCTGGAGATGACCTTGGTCAGGCCGCGGCGGATCAGGATCGAGCCGAAGCCGTGACGATCCGGCGGCTCCACCTGAGGGCCGCCGGTTTCGCGCCAGGTCAGCACCAGGCGACGAGTGCCCTTTCTGCCGTGCGTCTTCCAGCCGAGTTCGACCCTGCCGGACGCTACCGACAGCGATCCGTGCTGCAGGGCGTTGCTTGCCAGTTCATGCAGGATCAGTCCGAGCCCGACCGCCTGGTCGGGGGTGAGCAGCAAGTCGTCGCCAGTGATCGTCATGCGCGGCTGCTCGGCGCTATCGAACGGCTTGACCTCGACCTGCACCAGCTCGTTGATGCCGATGCCGCGCCATTCGCGATCGGACAGGAGGTTGTGGGCGGCGCCCAGCGCCTGCAGCCTTGCGCCGAAGGCTTCCAAGAACTCGCTCGGCCGGCGGGCGTGGCGAACGGTCTGCGTCGCCAGCGCCTGCACCGTCGCCAGCGTGTTCTTGACCCGGTGGTTCAGCTCGCGCAGCAACAGCCGCTGGCGCTCGTCGCCGAGCTTGCGCTCGGTAATGTCGTAGTTGACGCCGAAGATCAGTGTCGGCTTGCCGTCGTCCTCGCGTTCGATGACGCGGCCACGCGTGGCGATCCAGCGCGGCGGGTAGATACCCTTCACCCGGTATTCGCCGAAATAGTCATCGCTACCGGTCAGCGCGTCGCGAAAGCGCGTCTCGGTCTGATAGACGTCGCGCGGATCGATGGCCGCCAGGATGTCGCGCGCCTTCAGCCGGTTCGAGCGCGGCAGGTTGAAAAGTTCGGACAGCAGCACGTCGCATTCGATGATGTCGGTGCGGATGTCCCATGCCCAACTGGCGAGCGAGGCGGCGTCGAGGGCGATGGCGCGGCGCTTTTCCTCCTGCGCCAGCGCCTCTTTTGCGATAGCGCCGCTGCGGGTTGCGTCCTTCAGCGCGAACAGGCTGGCGGCGAGTTCGGCCAGCGCCTTCAGCTGGCCGAGCTGATCAGCCGACGGAAAGGCGCGCGGCTTGCGGTCGAGCACGCAGAGCGTGCCGATGCGGGCGCCTGCCACGACCATCGGCACGCCGGCATAGAAGTGGACATGATGCTTGCCGGTGACTGCGGGACTCGCGGCGAAGCGTGGGTCGAGGGTCGCGTCGGTCACCACCATCGGCTCGTCGCCGGCGGCGATGGCATGTGCACTGAAGGGCATTCCGGTGGTGGTTTCGGTTTCGCCCAGGCCCAGGCTGGATTTGAACCACTGGCGCTCGGCATCGACGAGGGTGATCAGCGCGATCGGTGCCTGAAGCACAGCGGCGGCAAGACCGGTGACGCGGTCGAAATCAGGATCGGGCTCCGTGTCAAGCAGACCATGAAGCACGGCCAGGCGGTGCTCCGCCTTCACCGCGCCAAGGACATCGGCCGGCAGTCCCGGCGTTTTGCGCACCCTGCTATCCACCAAGCCCCCAAATGCCGCGTCCTGCAGCCAGCACCCGCGGTGCCGACATATGCCAACGCCCCAGGCTGCGGAACCTTCGCGGCGAGGAACCGTTACCCGACCATATTCTGCCAGACGCGCCGGCCGGTGCCAAACGATACGGAGGCCGACCATGACCAAGATCATTCCCGAGGAGAAAGCCCGCCAGGGACGCTGGGGGGTCAATGTGCTCAAGATTCTTGTCGCAGGGCTGCTTCTGGCATTCGTTGCGTGGGGGATCGCGGAGATTTATGGCGAAGTCATCAAAGCTCCGACCACCGAGCAGGGGCCCAAGGGCTAGAGGCCACGTCCGCGTCCATCTCGTTTCCCGGTGCATCACGCCGCCTCTGCCCGCGCGACCCGAGACGGCACCAGCACCTTTAGCGCACCGGGGTGAATTGCGATCTCGGTCTCGCGTTCGAGTTGGACGAGCTCGCCATCCATAACGGCGCGGTATTTGCTGCTCGCGGCATGGATTTTCAGCCTGGCACTCTCCGCCTGATGGATTTCGACATGGGCGCTGTCGCGCCATTTGCCACGCGCCATGTCGAAGAAGACCCTGACCAGCTCGCCACGCCTGCGCGCCACCGAGATGTAGATGCCGAGCACGCCGCCGGCGGGGTTGTCGGCATAGGGCAGGTGGCCCTCGCCGAACAGGTTGTTGGTGACACCGATGCCGGTGGCGCGGGTCACGATCTCGGCCTCGCCGATGGTGAGTGTCACCTTCAAGGCCGGCGGGTTCTTGATCGTCGCCCAGGCGGCACGCGCCGAGGCCCGCATCTTCCCAAGGCGCGAGCCGAATTCCATGCCCTCGCGCAGCTGCACCATCTTGGCGTGCAGGCCGATGGAGAATTGGTGGATGAAAGGCCGGCCATTGGCGCTCGCCATGTCGACCGCTATCACCTCGCCATCGGCAAAGGACTTCAGCGCCGCGTCGAGCGTCTGCGGAACGCCGAGCCCGCGGGCGAAGAGGTTCATCGTGCCTGCCGGCAGGATGGCCAGCGCCGTCTTGCGGTTCATCAGCAGGCCGGCTGCGGCCGAAATGGTGCCGTCGCCGCCGCCGGCCAGTACGACATCGACGTCGCGCCGCCGGGCCGCCTTTTGGAGGGCCGCTGCAATGTCTTCGCCGGCAACCACATCGACATCCACGGAATGGCCGGCCGCCTCGAGCGTTTGGCGCAGCCGGTCACAGAAGCCGGAAAGATCGGTTGTCCGCAACGTGCCGCCATCCCGGTTCAGCACCGCCGCAAATCGCATGCCCCACTCCGTTGTCGCACACCGAGCCGCGATAGGCTCAGCCGCAGGCTGAAACGGAATGGCTAGAGAAAGGTTCCCGGGTCCGGTGAAACCGGCCAGCGCCAGCAATTTCATGGGCTTGTCCGAAGCGCGCAGCCGCATTTTTCGGAACAACGATGTGGTCACGACGTTGTGAACCTGTAGAAACGCCGCGGCCGATCCTCCAGCGACGGTGCGGTGGACCCGAAATCATGCACGAGGAGGAAGCATCATGATACGCACCCTTTTTGCGACCACCGCGCTCGCCACACTGATTGCAGCCGGCGCCTACGCGCAGACAGCGACGACCCCGGCGCCAGCCACGCAGAACGAGGCGCCGGCCGCCCCGGTGATGCGTGCCGAGGGCAGCCTTGCCACCAACATCATCGGCGAGTCCGTCTATAACGGCACGGCCGACGATGCCCAGGATATCGGCAAGGTCAGTGATGTCGTCTTTGACGAGACCGGCAAGGCGAAATCCGCCATCATCGGCGTTGGCGGTTTCCTTGGCATAGGAGCCAAGGACGTCGCCTTCGACTACGACAAGCTGCAATGGGTCGAGAAGAACGGCGACCGCTGGCTTGTCGCCGAGACGACGAAGGAAGCCCTGACGGCCCTGCCGGACTTCGACAGGAAGCCGTATGATCCGGCACCGGCTGCTCAGACCGACACGACAGCGCAGGCGCCGTCGACCACGACGGACGGCACTGGCGCGCAGAAGCCTGTCGATATGAATGCCGCGCCGGCTGAACCGGTGAAGAAGGCGGATGGCAACCTCGCCACCAACATAATCGGCGAATCCGTCTACAATGGCACAGCCGACGACGCGCAGAACATCGGCGACGTCAATGACATCGTTCTCACCAAGGACGGCAAGGCCGAGGCGCTCGTCATCGGCGTTGGCGGCTTCCTCGGCATAGGCGAAAAGAACGTCGCCTTTGACTTCGCCAAGGCCAAGTGGGCCGAAAAGAACGGCGATCGCTGGCTGGTCGCCGAGACCACGAAGGAAGAGCTGCAGGCGCAGCCGGACTTCAACCGCAAGGCCTACGATCCGGCGCCGGCAACCACAGCGTCGACCGAGGTCCCGAAGGCCGCGGCTCCGACTGCGACCGCTCCGGCGCCGATGGACAAGACAGCCGAGGCCCCGGCCGCTCCTGCGCCTGACGCCAAGGCAACCGACCCGACACAGACCGCGGCAATCGATAAGTCGACGCTGACGGAGATGCCGGTCGGCGAGATCCGGGGCGACGACCTGAAAGGGACGACCGTCTACGGCGCCAACGATGTCCAGGTCGGCGAGATCGGCGATGTCGTGCTGACGCCCGACAACAAGCCGGACGCGGTGATCGTCGATGTCGGCGGCTTCCTCGGCATCGGCGAAAAGGAAGTCGCTGTCGGCATGGACAACCTCAAATTCATGACCGACAAGGACGGCAAGAAGTACCTCTACACCACCTTCACCAAGGAACAGCTCGAAGCGCAGGCGGCCTATGACAAGGGCAGCTACGCCGAACAGCGGGACCAGCAGAGGATGATAGTGAAGTAAAGGCAATGGGAGTTGGGCGGTAGGCAGTAGGGAAGCAAGCTTTTCTACTGCCTACTGCCTATTCACATATCCAACCACGCCATCCTCCGTTAGCTCCGCCAGCGCCAGCGACTGGTCGAGATGCTCGGCCCGCCAGGCCAGCAGCCTTTCAGCAAATTGCAGTCGGACCGCGAGATAGGCAGGATCGTTGGCGACGTTGGTCAGTTCGCCCGGGTCCCTCGCAAGATCGAACAGCAACGGCGGCAGGCCGCCGCCGAAATGCACATATTTGAAGTCGTTCGAACGGATGACGGCGAGGTTGCACTGGCGCGAGCCGATGCCGAAGTGGCGCTCGGCCTCGCCGTCGGCCACCGAGCGGAAATCGAATTCCCAACGCGCGGCGTCGCGCCAGTCGCGCGGCGCGCCGCCTTCCAGGAACGGTTTCAGTGAGCGGCCGTCGAGGTGCGGTGGCGGATCCTCGCCGAGGAGATCGAGCAGGGTCGGCAGGATATCGACGGCTTCGCTGAAGCAGTCGACCTTGCCGCCGGTCGCATGGCCCAGGCGCGGGTCGCGGATGATCAGCGGGATGTGGTAGCTGCCGTCGAAGAAGCCGCCCTTGCCGAGCATGAAATGCTCGCCCATCATCTCGGCGTGGTCGGAGGTCAGCGCGATCACGGTCTCGTCCCAGGCTGTCGCCGCCTTGAGCGCCTGCCAAAGGCGTCCGAGTTGCGCGTCGACTTCGGAGATCATGCCGTAATAGATGGCCCGGATGGCGCGGATATTGTCCTCGCCCCAGTCGCGCACCCTGCCTTCGGCGCCGGGGCGGAAGTTCTGCCGCATCCGGCAGTCGAGATCGTAAGCGAGGTAAGGGTGGCTCTCGGCCTCGGCCTGCCAGCGCCCGGCGCGACTGAAAGCGGGACCGTCGGCCGGATCATACATGGTGTTGTAGGGCCCAGGCACGATGAAGGGCGGGTGCGGGCTGATGAAAGAGAGATGCGCGAACCAGGGCGCGCCGCGCTCCTGCTCGCCCAGCCAGCGGATGGACTCACCAGCGAGGAAAGCCGTCGGCGTCTGGTCCTGCGAGTAAACGGGTGGCGCATTGGACACGGGGTCGCTCGGTTCGCCAACCGGGCGGTGGATGTCCGGATGGCCGGCACTGACGTCGATGCCTTGGGCCCGCAGCCAGGATAGCCAAGGCTTCTGATGCTCGGGCAGGAATTGGCGCACCGTGAAGCCGGGCAGGACGCCCTCATAGGTTCTCAGCCTGGGGTCGCCGGGTGAAAGCAGGCGCGGATCGAGCGAGACGTCGGTATAGCCGAAAAGCGTCGGGTCATAGCCAAGCGCCCGGGCGGCAAGCGCGATGTTGCCGTGGCGGGCATCCAGCGGCGTGCCGTTGCGGCAGACGCGGTTGTTCATCTGATAGAGGCCGGTATAGAGGCAGGCGCGCGCCGGCGAGCAAGGGGCCGCGCCGCCATAGTGCCGGCGAAACAGGACGCCCTCGGCGGCAAGCGCGTCGGCATTCGGCGTTTTCACCACGGGATGACCGGCGGCGGAGAGGCAATCGCCGCGCCACTGGTCGCATGTGATCAGGAGAATGTTGGGGCGTCCGCTCTTGCTGGCCACGCGCTTGCTCCTTATCCGGCACGCCGCTCATGGAGCCGAATTCAGGCCGCCGCGCAAGGCCCCTGCCCATCTATTGATTGGTGAACAAACAGTGCGATATTGTTCACTTTTACAGCACAGTCCATTCTGTGTTTGCGTCCTTTGCCGCGGCCGTGCCGATCCTCATATTGGCGTGGACAGCGGCGAGGGCCGCACCAGCCAAAAAGGAAGGAGCAAGACAATGCTCGACCAGATCAAGGGCCTGCATCACGTGACCTCGATGGCCAGCGATGCACGCCTGAACAATGAATTCTTCACCAGGAAACTCGGCCTGCGCCGGGTCAAGAAGACCGTCAATTTCGACGCGCCCGACGTCTACCATCTCTACTATGCCGACGAGGTCGGCACGCCGGGTTCGGTGATGACCTATTTCCCGTTCCCCAATATCGGCAAGGGCCGGCATGGGGTGGGCGAGGTTGGCACCACGGTCTATTCGGTGCCCGAAGGCACGCTTGCCTATTGGGAAAAGCGCTTCGCCGACGAAGGCGTGAGCGGCGTTTCCCGCACGGAGAGCTTCGGTGAGAAGCGGCTCAACTTCGCCGGTCCCGACGGCGACGGTTTTGCGCTGGTCGAGGACAGGTCCGATAGCCGAGCGCCCTGGGTGAAGGGCGGGGTCCCGACCGACGAGGCGATCCGCGGTTTTCACTCGGTCGCCCTGAGGCTGAAGGACGGCGGCGCCACCGAGGAGTTGCTGAAGTTCATGGGCTACGAGGAGGTCGACAAGTCCGGCAATATCCGCCGGCTGGCGATCAAGAACGGCAATGGCGCCGATGTGGTCGACATCGAATCGTTGCCGGGTGCCGGCTTCGCCAATCTCGGCGCCGGCTCGGTCCACCATGTCGCATTCGCGGTCGAGGATCGCGCCAGGCAGCTCGAGGTCCGCAAGGCGCTGGTCGATACGGGCTACGGCGTGACACCGGTGATCGACCGCGACTATTTCTGGGCGATCTATTTCCGCACGCCGGGCGGCGTGCTGTTCGAGGTGGCGACCAACGAGCCGGGCTTCAACCGCGACGAGGACACCGCCCATCTCGGCGAGGCGCTGAAGTTGCCGACGCAGCACCAGCACCTGCGGCCCTATCTCGAACAGCACCTGCAGAAGCTGGAAGACTGAGCCATGAGCAAGGATGCCTACTTCCACAAGCTGCTGCCCGGTTCGCCGGGCAGCCCGCTGCTGTTCGTTTTCCACGGCACAGGAGGCGATGAGAACCAGCTGATATCGCTGGGGCGCGAGCTTCTGCCCTCGGCAACCATCGTGTCGCCGCGCGGCGACGTGTCGGAGCAGGGCGCCGCGCGCTTCTTCCGCCGCACCGGCGAGGGCGTCTATGACATGGACGACCTCGCGCGGGCGACCGGCAAGATCGCCGGCTTTATGAAGGCGCATGTCGAGGCGGCGAAACCCTCGGCAGTTCTCGGGCTCGGCTATTCCAACGGCGCCAACATCCTGGCCTCGGTGGCTTTTGCGCAGCCAGGCCTGCTCGACGCGGCGGCGTTGATGCATCCGCTGATCCCGTTCGAGCCGCAGGTGAAAGGCAGCCTTGCCGGCCGCCATATGCTGATCACGGCCGGCAAACGCGATCCGATCTGTCCGCCCAGCCTGACGTCACGGCTGGAGGCCTATTTGCGCGCCGATGGCGCCGATGTCACAGTGGAATGGCACGATGGTGGGCACGAGGTGCGGCCGAACGAAATCGAGGCGGCGCGGCGGTTCTTCGCCGCCTTGCCGGTTGAAGGGAGCGTGAGCAATGGCTGATCAATTGCCCGAGATCGAACTGGAGGATCGCGGCTCCAAGGGCCGCTATGTTCTGCGCGGGCCCGGCGGCGCCGAGGCCGAGATGACCTTCACCAAGATCGGCGAGCACCAGCTCATCATCGACCACACCGAGGTGCCGGACGTGTTTCGCGGCCAGGGCGCGGGGCTTCGCCTCGTCACCCGCGCCGTCGAGGACGCGCGCGCGGCCGGCAAGAAGATCATCCCGCTCTGCCCGTTCGCCAACGCCCAGTTCCGCCGCCATCCGGAATGGGCCGACGTGCTGAAGCAGTAGTCGCCGCCCCTTTGGGTCGGCAGCCACAAATCCAAGCGCCGGTCTGGCATTTGCGCGATTTAGCCATCTTGCCTAAGTAGAGGTATCGTCCGCGGGCGCATTCGCCGTCCGCGGCCCGCCACCTCAAGCCAATGGCCTCCTGATGACCGCAACCGACCTCATCCCCGTCTTCGACGGCCACAACGACACGCTGCTCAGGCTCTACCAGTCGAAGGAAGCGGATGTCGAAAAGCTGTTCATCGAAGGCACGCCGGGCGGCCATATCGACCTGCCCCGCGCAAAAAAGGGTGGCTTTGCCGGCGGCATGTTCGCGATCTTCCCGCCGCCGATCCAGAAGACCAAGCGCAGCGCCGTGCCGCCGGCGCCGAGCGACAACGAACCCCTGCCGCCGGAGCTGCCGCGTGCCGAGGCGGTCACATCGACCATCGGCATGGCCTCGATCCTGTTTAGGCTGGAGCGGGCAGGCGCGCTGACCGTCTGCCGCAGCGCCGGTGACGTGCGCGAGGCGATGGCGAAGGGCTCGATCGCGGCGGTGTTCCATATCGAAGGCGTCGAGGCGATCGATCCCGAGCTTGCCATGCTAGACGTGCTGCACGTCGCGGGGCTGCGCTCGCTGGGCATCGTCTGGAGCCGCCCCAACGCCTTCGGCAACGGCGTGCCGTTTCGCTTTCCGTCGTCGCCGGACACAGGGCCCGGCCTGACCGACGTGGGCAAGGCGCTGGTCAAGGCCTGCAACCAGCTCAGAATCATGATCGACCTCTCGCATCTCAACGAAAAGGGTTTTCGCGACGTGGTCGCGCTCAGCGATGCGCCGCTGGTCGCTACCCATTCCAACGTGCATGCGATCTGCGGCCATTCGCGCAACCTGACCGGCTGGCAGCTCGGCGCGATCCGCGAGACAGGCGGCATGGTCGGCCTGAACTTCGCCACCGGCTTCCTGCGCGAGGATGGCAAGATGAACGCCGATACCGGGCTCGACATCATGGTCCGCCATATCGACTCGCTGCTGCAGGCGCTAGGCGAGGATGGCGTCGGGCTGGGCTCGGATTTCGACGGCGCGATGATCCCGGCGGTGATCGGCGATGTCGCCGGCCTGCCCAAGCTGATCGATGCGCTGGCCGCAGGCGGCTTCGGGCGCGCGCTGATCGAGAAGATCGCTTATCGCAACTGGTTGAGCGTGCTGGAGAGAACGATAGGTTAGGTTACAGCACGCAGCCGATGCGCTTCAGCCAGTCCTTGCCGACGCCGCGATCGCGGGGCAAGGGGTCTTCGTGATCTAGGCGGGCGCAGATGCGGTAGACCTCGAGCGTCTCGGCATTCATCTCTCCGCGCTTGAAGAAGATCGTCGTCCGCTTGGCTTGCCATGTCAAAAATCCGCCGGCGGGCTGGCGGTGCGACGGTCGAGCCTGATAAAGGGGCGCTGCACCACCTTCGCGCGTTTCATCAGCTTCTGGTACTGCAGCTCGCGCATGGCGTAGATCTCGACCCAGAGGTCGTCGACGATCGTATCGCCATAAGGCCGCTGCAGCGAGGCGAGAGCGATGTTGCGCTTGGCCATCGGCGACCACATGGCGGCGCTGACCAGCCCGACCTCCTGGCTCTTGCGATAGTAGACGATGGCATGCTCGGCCGGGATGTTGCCCTCGATCTCCAGCCCGACCAGCACGAGGCGCAGCTTCCTCTTCGTCCGCGCTTCGAAAATGGCACGTCGGCCGTTGAAGTGCCCCTTCTCGGGATCGACCATGAAACCGAGGCCGACCTCGTCCGGCATGCGCAGGCGGTCGGCGCGAATGGCATGCTCGGCGGTGGTGAAGTCGGCATTGGCGACGATCAGGCCGGCTTCGAGCCGGGCGCGGTTCAGCGCCGTGTAGCCGATGGCGCGGATGCCGCGCAGTTCGCCCGCCGCCATCAGCCGGTCCCACAGGCTCAGCGCCTTGTCGGCGGGCACGAACAGCTCGTAGCCGAGATCGCCGGTGAAGCCGGTGCGCGAGATCGTAACGGTGGCGCCGTCATGCGCGAACTCGGCGAGGTCGAAAACCTTCAGCCGCTCGACACCGGCAAAGCCGGCGTCGCGCAGGATGGCGAAGGAGGTCGGGCCTTGCAGCGCCAATCCGGCGACGGCTTCGGTCTCCTCCTCGACGTTGACCTCGTAGCCCATGGCGCTGTCGAGCAGCCAGGGCAAATGCCGCTCCTGCGAGCAGAGGCGAAAGCGCGTCGGCGACAGCCGCAACAAAGTGCCGTCGTCGAGGACAAAACCTTCGTCGTCGCACCAGGCGGTGTAGTGGACGCGGCCGGGCTTCAGCCTGGTCACGTCGCGCAGCGTGACACGGTCGAGATAGGCTTCGGCGTCCGGCCCCTCGATGCGGTATTTCGTCATCGGCGAGATGTCGAAGAGTGCCGCCTGGCTGCGGATGGCGAAATATTCGAGCTCCTCGTCCCATAACGAGTGCGGGGCGCGATAGCCGGCCCAGCTGTACCACTCCTGCTTCAAGCCCAGCGCGTCGATGCGCGGCTGGAAGGGCGTGCCCAGCCGCAGCGTGCGGAAGTGTGATTGCGCGATGGTGCGGGCTTCGAGCGCTGCATCGGCCTCGGTCTCGACGGGCTTCTTCCTGGTTGCTTGCGCCATGCTCATGCCCTCATCGCGATGATGCGGCGCGCGGCGTTGAGGCCGGGCGCGCCGGAGATGCCGCCGCCCGGGTGCGAGCCGGCTCCGGCGAGGAACAGTCCTTCGAGCGGGGTGTCGTAGCCCGACCAGCCGGAGACCGGCCGCGACACCAGCATCTGGTCGGCCTGCAATTCGCCATGGTGCCAGTGGCCGCCGGGCATGCGGTAGCGCGCCTCGATGTCGGCAGGCGTCAGAAGCTCGGCATGGCGCACCGTCGCGCCGATGCCCGGCGCGTAGGTCTCGAGCTGTGCCATGATCGCCTTGAGGAATTGCGGCCTGCCGGCGGCCCAGCCCGCTCGCAGCGCATAGGGGGCATATTGCACCACGGCCGAGAGCACGCAGGCGCCGGAGGGTGCCAGCGAGGCATCGGCCAGGCTGGGCAGCGTGATCTCCATCACCGGCTCGGGCGAGAACGCGCCATATTTCGACGGGTTGAAGGCGCGCTCGACATGGTCGGGCGAGGGCGCGATGACCAACCGGCCCTTGTGGCCGGCAGCGCCGACGCCGGAAAATTGCGGCGGTTGGTCGAGCGCCAGATGCAGCTTCGCCGCGTCGCCCTTCATGCGGATGTTCTTCACCCTGCGCACGAAGCCCGTGTCGACCTCGCGCGGGCCGACGAGATCGAGGATGGTCGTCGCCGGATTGATGGCGGAAACGACAGTCTTTGCCCGCAGCGTCTCGCCGCCTTGCGTGACGACGCCGACGGCGCGGCCCTTCTCGACGACGACCTTGGCGACCGGCGATGCCGGGCGGATCGTCACACCTGCCCTCTCGGCCGCCGCGCGGATGGCGGCGACGATGGCGCCCATGCCGCCTTTCGGCAGCATCTGCGCGCCGGCAAGGCCGCCGATCTCGCCGGCCAGCCGGTAATAGAGACCGAGCAGCGAGGTCGGCGAGCGCGGGCCGAGATGGGAGCCGAGCGTCGCGTCGAAAGCGAGCAGGCCCTTCAGCCTGTCGTCCGAAAGCTGCTCGTCGAGCAGGTCGTAAGCATTCATCAAAAGCACGCGCAGGAAGTCGCGCATGTCCTCCTTGCCGAGCCGCTTCAGCGCCAGCGCGGTCTGGCCGAGGCCGGTCATCTCGGCGATCGACATGCCGGCAAGATCCGGCGGCCGGCGCGACAGGAACGGCTTCAGCACGCCGGCATAGCGAAGCAGCTGCGCGCGCAGTTCCTTCCATGCGGATTGCTCGGTGGGGCTGGCGCCGGTCAGCACCTCGCCATAGGCACCGTGCAGCACCAGCGGGCCGTCCTTCGACAGCGCGACCGAAGGCACGATATCGGCGCGCTCGACCTTGAGGCCGCGGCGCTCCAGCTCCAGCGTCTTCACCACATCGGGATGCAGGCGGTTGAGCAGGTGGGCGACCGCCGAGACACGAAAGCCGGGCGCGAATTCCTCGGTGCGGGCGGCGCCGCCGACATCACTGCCTGCTTCGAGCAGCAGCACCTTGCGGCCCGATTTCGCCAGCGTGGCGGCGGCGACGAGGCCGTTGTGGCCGCCGCCGATGACGATGGCATCCCAATTCACTTCAGATGACGTCATGGGCCGGGCTCATATGTGAGGTTGGCTTGGCGAGATCGCGCAGGATCTCGGCGGCGGCGTTGCGTCCGGGCGCGCCCATGACGCCGCCGCCCGGATGGGTGGAGGAGCCGCACATATAGAGCCCGCCCACCGGCGAGCGGTATTGCGCGTAGCCAGGCACCGGGCGGTTGAACAGCAATTGGTCGAAGGTCAGTTCGCCCTGGAAAATGTTGCCTTCGGTGAGGCCGACCTCGGCCTCGATTTCGCGCGGCGTGCGCACCTCCATATGGACGATGCGGTCGCGGAAGCCGGGCGAGTATGCGGCGATCTGCGAAATCACGCTTTCGGCGAAGCCGTCGCGGTCGGCGTCGGTCCAGTCGCGGCCGTCAATCTTCGGCGGCGCGTATTGCACGAAGCAGCTCATGAAATGTTTTCCCGGCGGCGCCATGGTCGGGTCGAGCGTGGTCGGGATCATCATGTCGAGGAAGGGGTCGGCCGACCAGCGATCGGCCTTCCAGTCGTCATAGGCGCGCTCCATGCGCTCGATGGAATCGGTGAAGTGCATGTCGGCGCGATAGACCGGCGAATCCTTGGGCAGGGCCCGGAATTCGGGCAGCGAATCCAGCGCGATGTTGACCTTGCCGGAGGAGCCGCGGATCTTGAAGTTCCTGACACGGCGCAGAAAGATGTCGGGCAGTTCCTTCTCCTCGATCAGCTTCAGGAAGGTGCGCTTGACGTCGGCGTTGGAGATGACGAGCTTGCCGTAGATCTCCTCGCCGCCGGCGAGCACGACGCCTTTGGCCTTGGCGTTCCTGACCAGCACATGATCGACCTCGGCGCCGGTGCGGATGGTGCCGCCGGAGGCCCTGAAGGACGCGGCCAGCGCCTTGGTGACGGCGCCCATGCCGCCGCGCGCATAGCCCCAGGCGCCGACCGAGCCGTCGACCTCGCCCATATAGTGGTGGAGCAGCACGTAGGCCGTGCCCGGCGACATCGGCCCGAGCGCGGTGCCGATGATGCCGGACAGCGCGAAGTTAGCCTTGATGACGTCGGTCTCGAAATACTCGTCGAGGAAGTCCGAGATCGACATCGTCCAGAAGCGCAAGGTCAGCGCCATCTCCTCGGCCGTTAGGCCAGCGAACTTTTTCCCCAGATAGAGCATTTCGCCGAGGTCGCGCGGCTTGAAACTGGTCGGGTCGGGCGCGGTGCGCATCAAGAGCGGCTGGATGAAGCGGCATTGCCGCGTCACGTCGCGCGAATAGCGGTCATAGGCCTCCGCGTCGCGCCTGGAAAAGCGGGCGAACTCGCGGCGATGCGCGTCATGGTCGCGGTAGTTGGCGAGATAGTCGCCGTCGCGTGTGAACACCGCGCCGCCTTCATAGGAGATCACCTGCAGCCCGAAGCGCGGCAGCTCCAGGTCGCGCATGATCTCTGGCCGGAACAGCGAACAGACGTAGGAACAGTTGGAATAAAGGAAGCCTGGCGTCAGCTCGCGGCTGGTGGCGGCGCCCCCGACCCAGTCGTTCTTCTCGACGACCAGCACGTCGAGCCCGGCGCGCTGCAGGTAACAGGCATTGACCAGGCCGTTGTGGCCGCCTCCGATGACGATCGCATCCCACGCCTTCATGTGCGCTCAACCTCCATCCGGATGCCCTTCTTTTTGTGTGGTCTGTTCCCCGATGCGTCGAATTTGGCACGGATCAAGGATTTCTGTCTAGCCATTTTGAATGAATGTTCAACAAATGGTGTTGCGTTTTCCTGTTTATGCGCTAGGCTTTGCGGGCAATTGGAACTGGCCACTTTCGAAATCTTGGGTTGAGATCCGATGATCGAAACGGCGGACGCCGAGCCGGAGTACGACGACACCGCCATTCGCTTCCTGGAGGCGCTCTGGGGCGACGGCTATCTGTCGCCGGGCGGACCCGAGGAGGTCGACAGGGTGGTAGAAGGCCTGTCGCTGAAGGGCAAGACGATCCTCGACATCGGCTGCGGCGCCGGCGGGATCACGCTGCATCTGGTCAAGCGTCACGGCGCGGCGTATGCCACCGGCTTCGATGTCGAAGGACCCGTCATCGAGGCCGCCAGGCAACGGGCGGCCGCGAGATCTCTCGGCGAGCGCACCAGCTTCATCCAGGCGCCGCCCGGTCCGCTTCCCTTCGCTGACGCATCCTTCGATGTCGTCTTCTCCAAGGATGCGCTGCTGCACGTGCCCGACAAGGACGCGTTGTTCGCCGAGATCTTTCGCGTGCTGAAGCAGGGTGGCGTCTTCGCCGCGTCGAACTGGATGATTGCGCATGACGGCGAACCGTCGCCGGAGATGAAGGCCTATGTCGCGGCCGAAGGCCTGTCCTTCACCATGGCCTCGCCGGCGCGCTATGCGCAGGCGATGCGCTTGGCGGGCTTCGCCGATATCGCCGTGCGCGACCGCAATCCCTGGTATCGCGAAGTGGCGCGCGACGAGCTGGCGCGGCTCAAGGGGCCGCTTTATTGGCCTGTCGCCGCCGTGGTGGGTGCCGCCTATGTCGACAAGAACATCCATACCTGGGAGGCGATGCAGAAGGTGCTTGACAGTGGTGAGCACCGTCCCACTCATCTGCGCGGTTGGAAGCCGGTGGTATAGCCGGCGATGCTGGAGACCGTGACGCTCATGAAGACTGCAGAGGCCAGGAAGGTTCTCCCCGAACCGTCGCGAAAGGGCGACGCCGAAAAGCGCGGCCGCAAGGCCTCGAAGGAGGTCAGGCAGCTGCAGCTGATCGAGGCGACGATCGATTCGCTGGCCAAGCGCGGCTACGCGGAGACGACGATGGCCGATGTCGCCGATGGCGCCGGCCTGTCGCGCGGCATCGTCAACTTCCATTTCGAGAGCAAGGAAAAGCTGCTGATCGCCACGCTGCAGCACATGTATGACGAATATTCGGCGCATTGGCGCGCGGCCCTGCAGAAGGCTGGCGATGATCCGGCAAGGCAGCTGCAGCTGCTGGTGTGGGCCGACTTCGACCGCTCGATCTGCAACAAGCGCAAGCTCGCGGCATGGCTGGCCTTCTGGGGCGAGGCCAAGTCGCGGCCGACCTACCAGGCGCTGAGCAGCTCGCGCGACAACTACTACCAGCAGGTCTTCATCGATCTCTGTGCGAAGCTCAAGGAGAGCGGTGGCTACACCTATGAACCCCAGGTCATAGCGCTGGCGCTCAGCGGCATGCTCGAGGGGCTCTGGCTGCGGCTGATGATGGGCACCGAGGACACCACCCGCGAAACCGCGCTGCAGGCGGCGAATGCGTTCCTGGCGGCGGCATTTCCCAGGCACTACCCATGAGAAGAAGGCCGGCCGACGAGCCGGCGGAAAAGACAAGGAGGATGGAACAGCAATGAGAACCCTGAGCCGACGCCTGACGCTGACCCTGGCACTGACCGGTGTGCTCGCCGCTTCCGCGGCGGCGCTGGCGGTTGCCGCCGACAAGGACCTGATCGTGTTCGACTGGTCCGGCTATGAGGATCCAAGCTTCCACGGGAAGTATGTCGAGAAGGATGGCGACTCGCCGACCTTCGCCTTCTTCGGCGACGAGGACGAGGCCTTCGAAAAGGTGCGCTCCGGCTTCAAGGCCGATCTCGGCCATCCCTGTTCGCAAAGCGTGGTGAAATGGCGCGAGGCCGGATTGCTGCAGCCGCTCGATACGTCGAAGATCATGGGCTGGAAGGACCTCAATCCCGGCATCATGGCGATGAAGGATCTCGCTACCACAGCCGACGGCAAGGCCTGGTTCATGCCGTGGGACTGGGGCGACACCCAGCTCACCTACAATTCCGAAAAGATCGACGAGAAGGACGTGCAGTCGCTGAAGGCCTTCGCCGATCCGAAGTTCAAGGGCCGGGTCTCGATCGGCGACAATGTCGACGACGCCTATGCGCTGGCAAGCCTCGCCATCGGGCTCAAGGACTGGACCAAGATGACGGACGACCAGTTCAAGCAGGCCTCGGATTTCCTGCGCCAGGTGCACAAGAACGTGCGCTCCTACTGGACCGACACCACCGACATCGTGCAGCTGCTCTCCGGCGGCGAGGTGGATCTCGCCTGGGCCTGGAACGACGCGGCGGTGCAGTCACAGGCCGCAGGCGTGCCGATCAAGTCCAGGAAGGACACCGAAGAGGGCATGTCGACCTGGGTGTGCGGCTATGTGCTGTTCAAGGATGCGCCGGGCAATGTCGACAAGGCCTATGACTATCTAAATGCCGTCAACGATCCCTCGGTCGCCAACATTCTGGTCAAGGACTGGGGCTACGGCCAGGCCAACGCCAAGGGCATGGCCGGTGTCGACCAGGCGGTGCTGAAGGAAAAGGGCTACGACAATGTGGAAAAGTGGGTCGACAAGACGCTGTTCCAGCAGCCGCTGCCTTCCGAGCTGAAGCTCAAGATGATCGCCGAGTTCGAGAAGATCAAAGCCGGCTATTAGGCCTGATTCTGGTGTCCCGTCCGCTCCGGCGGACGGGCTCGCCAACGCCCGGGAATTCTCCTAACCTCCCCCGTCGCTTTTCGCGACGGGGGAGTTTCGCGTCATGAATTCCACGATTCGTTGCCTTGCTCTTGCCGCCGTCGTCACCGTCGGAGCGGGCGCCGCCTACGCGCTTGCCGATGGCATGGTGGCCGCGTTCGAGAAGATCAAGGCCGGCTATTGACGACGGCAGCTGACAGAACCGGAGTCGTCATCGTCGGGGCCGGCTTCACCGGCCTGACGGCCGCGCTCGAGCTGAAGAAGGCCGGCATCGATTTCCTCGTGCTGGAAGCGCGCGACCGGGTCGGCGGGCGGGTGGAGGCGACGCGGAACGGGCTCGGCGAGCTGATCGACCGTGGCGGCCAGTTCCTGTGCGAGGACATGCCAGAGCTGATGGCGCTGGCTAAGGCGCGCGGCAAGACATTCGTCGAGACCTATGTCTATGGCGATTTCATCACCCATCCGTCGATGTCGGCCGGCCAGGCGGAGCGGACCTATGTGACCGCGATGGCGATCCGCGAACGCATGAACCGAATCGAGCCGGACGATCCCGCGATCGCTGGGCTGACCGTCGCCGGCTGGCTGCAACGCCAGGAGGATCCGGCCGATGCCAAGGCGGCCTTCCGTTCGATGATCGAGGGCCTGTGGTGCCTGGCGCTGGACAAGCTGCTGCTCTGGTATCTGATCGACAATGATCGCCGCATCACCAACGAAGTGCCGGAGCTGCAGTATTTTCTGCGCGAAACCATGCAGTCGCTGGCCGAGGACCTTGCCGGCGACCTCGGCGACCGGCTGCGGCTGAACGAAGCGGTCATTCGCATCGAGCGCCGACCGTCAGGCGTTCGCGTCGTCTCGGGCAGTGCTGCCATCGAGGCGCGCGAGGCCCTGGTCGCCCTGCCGCCTGCGACGGCCGACAAGCTCGATTTTCAGCCCGCCTTGCCGGCGGCCTTGAAGAAGGCGCTTGGCGTCTGGGAAAGCGGCGCGGTGGTCAAGATACTGATCCGTTACCCCAAGCCGTTCTGGCGCGAACGGGATCTGAGCGGCATGGTGATGTGGCGCGACATGCCGGGCCTGTTTGCATGCGACGCCAGCAAGGATGCCGAGCACGCAGCGCTCGTCGTCTTCATCGGCGGACCGCTGGCGCTGCGCTGCCGCAAGCTGAGCGCCGCGGCGTTGCGCGCCGAAGTCACGGCGAAGCTCGTGGATGCGCTTGGCCCGGAGGCGGCCGATATGCTCG
>NZ_RZOT01000129.1:0-11980 GCF_003999085.1 Mesorhizobium sp. M4A.F.Ca.ET.090.04.2.1 | reverse complement strand
CAGATTCTCTATCTGCTCGGTCCTGTCGGCGGCGGCAAGTCATCACTCGCCGAGCGATTGAAGAAGCTCATGGAGCAGCGGCCGATCTACACGCTGAAGGCCGGCAACCAGATCAGCCCCGTTTTCGAATCGCCGCTCGGCCTTTTCAACCCCGACCACATGGGCGACCTGCTGGAGGACAAATACGGGATAGCCCGCCGCCGGCTGAACGGGCTGATTTCGCCATGGGCGGCCAAGCGCCTCGACGAATTGTCCGGAGACATCTCCAAATTCAGCGTCGTCAAGCTGATGCCGTCGCGGCTGCGCCAGATCTGCATTGCCAAGACCGAGCCGGGAGACGAGAACAACCAGGATGTTTCGGCTCTGGTCGGCAAGGTCGACATCCGGCAGTTGGAGAATTTCAGCCAGTCCGACCCGGACGCCTATTCCTACAGCGGCGGGCTCAATCGCACGACGCAGGGCCTGCTCGAATTCGTCGAGATGTTCAAGGCGCCGATCAAGGTCCTGCATCCGCTGCTGACCGCCACGCAGGAGGGTAGCTACAACGGCACCGAGAATTTCGGCGCCTTCCCCTACCAGGGCATCGTCGTGGCGCATTCCAACGAATCAGAATGGCAGCAGTTCAAGAACAACAAGAACAACGAGGCGTTTCTCGATCGCATCCTTGTGGTCAAGGTTCCCTATTGCCTGCGGGTTACCGAAGAGAGGCAGATCTACGAGAAGCTGCTGCGCGAAAGCGAATTGGCGGCCAGCCCCTGCGCTCCGGAAGTTCTCGATATTCTGAGCCGCTTCACCGTCTCGACGCGCCTGGCCGAGCACGATAATTCACCGCGCTACACCAAGATGCGCGCCTATGACGGCGAGAGCCTGAAGGAGATCGACCCGAAGGCGAAGTCGGTGCAGGAATACCGCGACGCCGCCGGCGTCGACGAGGGCATGACCGGCGTCAGCACGCGCTTTGCCTTCAAGATCCTGTCGCAGACCTTCAACTACGACACCAAGGAAGTGGCCGCCGATCCTGTTCACCTGATGTACATCCTGGAGGAGGCGATCAAGCGGGAGCAATTTCCGAAGCAGACGGAAGCCGCCTATCTCGAGTTCACCAAGTCTGAACTCGCCACGCGCTATGCCGAATTCATCGGCCACGAGATCCAGAAGGCCTATCTGGAGTCCTACAGCGAATACGGCCAGAACCTGTTCGACCGCTACATCGCCTATGCCGATGCCTGGATCGAGGACCAGGACTACAAGGAT
Organism: Mesorhizobium sp. M4A.F.Ca.ET.090.04.2.1; assembly: GCF_003999085.1. NCBI lineage: Bacteria > Pseudomonadati > Pseudomonadota > Alphaproteobacteria > Hyphomicrobiales > Phyllobacteriaceae > Mesorhizobium > Mesorhizobium sp. M4A.F.Ca.ET.090.04.2.1. Next base: position 10,726 of record NZ_RZOT01000129.1, on the reverse strand, counting down.
CCCGACACCGGCCAGATCCTAAACCGCGAGGTGCTGGACAACGAATTGTCACAGATCGAAAAGCCGGCCGGCATCGCCAATCCCAAGGACTTCCGCAACGAAGTGGTGAAATTCACCTTGCGAGCCCGGGCGCGCAATCACGGTCGCAACCCGTCGTGGACAAGCTATGAAAAGCTGCGCGAGGTCATCGAAAAGCGCATGTTCGGCCAGGTCGAAGACCTTCTGCCGGTGATCAGCTTCGGCTCCAAGCAGGACAGCGTCACCGAGAAGCGGCACAATGAATTCGTGCAGCGCATGGTCGAGCGTGGCTACACCCAGCGTCAGGTGCGTCGGCTGGTGGACTGGTACATGCGGGTGAACAAGGCGGGTTGAGAACGCCCGGGGGTTCCATGCCGATCTTCATCGACCGCCGCCTGAATCCCAAGGACAAGAGCTTGGGCAATCGCCAGCGCTTCCTCCGGCGCGCGCGGGAAGAACTGAAGCGCAGCATACGCGACCGCATACGCACCGGCCGGATCGCCGAGGCGGACAGGGAATACGCCGTGCCGATGCCGGAAAAAGGTACCGGTGAGCCGAGCTTCAACGATGCCAGGAACAGCGGGCGGCGCCAGCACATCCTGCCCGGCAACAAGAGTTTCTCTCCGGGAGACCTGATCCCCAAACCCGGCCAGGGCGGCGGCGCCGGGTCGTCGTCTCCGGGCGACACAGTCTCGGAAGACGATTTCCGTTTCGTGCTGTCGCGTGAGGAGGTTCTCGATCTGTTTTTCGAGGATCTCGAACTGCCCGACATGGTCAAGCTCAACCTCAAGGAAATCCTCGCCTTCAAGTCGCAGCGCGCCGGCTTCGCGACAACCGGTTCGCCGACCAACATCAACGTCGCGCGTACGATGCGCAACAGTCATGGCCGCCGCATAGCGTTGAGGCGGCCGAAGCAGGCGGACGTGGATGCCATCGCCGGGCAGATCGCCGCGCTGGACTCTCAGCCGGCCAGCGCAGCGACGCGTCTGCGTGTCGCGGATTTGCGCAAGGAGTTCGAACGGCTGGAGCGCCGCCGCAAACGCATCGCCTATGTCGATCCGATCGACATCCGCTTCAATCGCTTCGATCCCCGGCCGCTGCCGAATGCCAGTGCCGTGATGTTCTGCCTGATGGATGTGTCCGGATCGATGGGTGAGCGCGAGAAGGATCTGGCCAAACGCTTCTTCGTGCTTCTGCATCTGTTCTTGAAACGGCGCTACGAGCGCACCGAGGTGGTCTTCATCCGCCACACCCACGAGGCCCAGGAGGTGGACGAGGAAACCTTCTTCCATTGCACGCAAAGCGGCGGCACAGTCGTTTCCACGGCGCTCGACGAAATGCGCCGCGTCATCGAAGAACGCTACCCGGCCAACGAGTGGAACATCTACGCCGCCCAGGCTTCGGACGGTGACAATTTCGCCACCGATTCGGAACGCTGCATAGCTTTGCTCGACGGCGCGCTCATGCGTCTTTGCCAATATTTCGCCTATGTCGAGATCATCGACGAACGCGAGAGCCATATTTTCGGAGCCACCGAAAACGGGACGTCGCTGTGGCGCGCCTACAGCGTCGTCGCGCAGAAATGGCCGAACTTCCAGATGACCCGCATCGCCACTCCGGCCGACATCTACCCGGTCTTCCGCCAGCTCTTCGCAAGGCAGCCAGCTGCCCGCAAGAGCGCTTGAGAGGGGTGCAAATGGCCAGGCAGGCAGGCAAACCAGCTTTGCTGTTTTCCGGATCCGATTGGGACTTCAAGACGCTGTCGCGGGCCTATGACGCGATCGAGGCGATCGCCCTGGAAGAACTCCACCTCGATATCTATCCGGTTCAGATGGAGATCATCTCGTCCCAGCAGATGCTCGACGCCTATTCATCGATAGGCATGCCACTGATGTATCGCCATTGGTCGTTCGGCAAGCACTTCCTTCATCACGACCTTCTCTACCGCAAGGGCGGTCGTGGTCTGGCCTATGAACTGGTCATCAACTCCAATCCCTGCATCGTCTACCTGATGGAGGAGAACACCATGGCGTTGCAGGCCCTGGTTACGGCGCACGCGGCGCTTGGACACAATCATTTTTTCAAGAACAATCACCTGTTCCGGCAGTGGACCGACGCCGGGGCGATCCTGAGCTATCTCGACTTCGCCAAGGGCTATATCGCCCGCTGCGAGGAGCGGCACGGCCTCGCGGCGGTCGAGGCGGTCCTCGATTCGGCGCATGCGTTGATGGAACAGGGCGTGTTCCGCTACCGCCGGCCGCCCAAGCTGTCGTCGGAGCGGCAGCGCGAAGGCCTGCGCGAGCGCCTCGAATATGAGGAGCGCTCCTACAACGATCTGTGGCGCACGCTGCCGGCCTCGCAGGAGACCGGCAAGACCGGCGAGAAGGACGAAAGCCTGGCCGAACGGAAGAAGTCGCTCAATCTGCCCGAGGAGAACCTGCTCTATTTCCTCGAGAAGAACAGCCTTGTGCTGGAACCGTGGCAGCGCGAAATCGTCCGCATCGTCCGCATCATCGCGCAATATTTCTACCCGCAGCGGCAAACCCAGGTGATGAACGAGGGTTGCGCCACTTTCGTGCACCACACGCTGATGAACCTGTTGTTCGATCGCGGGCTGATCGGCGAGGGCGCCATGCTCGAAATCCTGCGCAACCATGCCAATGTGGTCTTCCAGCCTGGTTTCGACGATCCCCGCTTTTCCGGCATCAATCCCTACGCGCTCGGTCTCGACATGATGCAGGACATACGGCGCATCTCTACCGAGCCGACGGCGGAGGACCGCGACTGGTTTCCCGACATTGCGGGCCGCGGCGACTGGCGCGAGACGCTGCTCGAGGCATGGGCCGACCATCGCGATGAATCCTTCATCCGCCAGTACCTCAGCCCAACCCTGATCCGGAAATGGCGGCTCTTCGTGCTTGCCGATCGAGCCGACGAACCGCATCTGGAGGTCGCATCGATCCACAACGAGCGCGGCTATGAGAAGATACGCAGCGGCCTGGCCCACAGCTACGACGTGGGGGCGAACAGGCCCGACATCCAGATTGTCGATGTCGACCTGCGCGGCGACAGGCAACTGCGGCTGCAGCACAAGGTGAAGGCCGGTATCCTCCTGGACGAAGGCAGCCGCGACGCGACCTTGCGCCATATCCGCAGCCTCTGGGGCTACGAGGTCAGTCTTGCGGCGGTCGACGCCGAAACAGGCGCGACGCTGCACGAGCGCTCGACCAGGGAGATCGTGGAATAGCGCCGGAGGCAGACGCCGCGCCGCGCCGACCTACCTGATTTTCAGGCGTCGCCGGCCGGCTTTATCCGCAGCCTGGCGATGCGGTTCTTGTCGCGCTTCATGACTACGAAGCGCTTGCCGTGGAAGGTAAAGGCCTGTTTTTCATCGGGGATCGACTGGGTCTCGTGGATGACGAGGCCGGCAATCGTGGTGGCCTCCTCGTCCGGCAGGTTCCAGTCGAGCGCCCGGTTGAGATCGCGGATCGGCACCGTGCCGTCGACGACGACCGAGCCGTCGGCCTCCTGCTTAACGCCCTGGATGTCGACGTCGTGCTCGTCGGCGATCTCGCCGACAATCTCCTCGATGATATCCTCCAGCGTCACCAGCCCTTCCACTTCGCCATATTCGTCGACGACGATGGCGAAATGCGCCTTGCGGCGCAGGAAGGCGTTGAGCTGGTCCTGCAAGGTGGTGGTGTCCGGCACGAACCAGGGCTTCGACGCGATCTTCATCACGTCGATCCTGGAAAAGTCGTTGCCGACCTCGTTCAGCGCCCTCAGCAGGTCCTTGGCGTGCAGCACGCCGACGATGTTGTCGAGCGAGCCCTTCCACAACGGCATGCGCGTATGCGGGCTGTTCAGGATCTCGCGCACCACCGCTTCCGATGCATTGTCGGCATTGACCGAGCGCATGTTGGTGCGGTGGACCATGACGTCGGACACTTCGAGTTCCTCGAGGTCGAACAGTCCCTCCAGACGATTGCGTTCCTCTCGTGGCGCCTGGCCGTCACGGCGGAAATCGTCGGCCGCCTCGCGCGGCTCGTCATGCGCCGGACGTTGCGGATCGACGCGCCGCAATTCGTGGCCGAAGGCAGCGAGCAGGCGGGCGCGAAAGAGCAAGGCCAGCAGCATGGAGCCGGCAAGGACGGCCGCGGCGATCCAGCCAGCCTCGTTCATCCCGGGTGGTTTTCAGCAAGGAAGCCAAGCACTTCCGACGCCGGCACGTCCCTGGCGATGAAGGCCTGGCCGACTCCGCGCGTCAGGATGAAGGTCAGCGCGCCGCGCGACACCTTCTTGTCCTGGGCGATGAAGCCAAGCAGCGCTTCGGCGTCGGGCAGTTCGCCGGGGATGTCGGCCATCCGCCACGGCAGGCCGACGGCGCGAAGATGCGCCTCGACGCGCGCCGCATCGTCCGGGCTCGCTAGGTTGAGCCGCGCCGAGAAGCGATGCGCCAGCGCCATGCCGATGGCGACTCCCTCGCCGTGGACGAGCCGGGCGCCGTCATAGTGCGTCGCGGCTTCCAGCGCGTGGCCGAACGTATGGCCGAGATTGAGCAGTGCGCGGTCGCCGGTCTCGAACTCGTCGCGGGCGACGACATCGGCCTTGGCGCGGCAGGCCTCGGCGATCGCTTGCGTGCGCGCCGGACCGCCGGCGAACACGTCCTGCCAGTTCGCCTCCAGCCAGGCGAAGAAGTCGGGGCGGTCGATCAGCCCGTATTTGGCGAGCTCGGCATAGCCGGCGCGGAATTCGCGGATCGGCAGCGTGTCGAGCACGCCGGTGTCGGCCAGCACCAGCCTCGGCTGATGGAAGACGCCGACGAGGTTCTTGCCGCGCGCGCTGTTGATGCCGGTCTTGCCGCCGACGGAGGAATCGACCTGCGCCAGCAGCGATGTCGGGATCTGCACGAATTTCATGCCGCGCCGCACGATGCCGGCGGCGAAACCGGCGAGGTCGCCGATGACGCCGCCCCCTAGCGCGATGACGACGTCGCCGCGTTCCAGTTTGGCGGCGAGCACCCCGTCGACCACCTCTTCGAGATGCGCAAAGCTCTTGGTCTTTTCGCCGGCCGGCAGCGTGATGACGGCCGCCTGGATGCCGCCCGTCCCGAGGCCGGCCTTCAGCGTTTCGAGATGCGCAGCGGCGACGTTCTCATCCGTGATCACGGCCGCGCGCCTGCCCGGCAAGCGGCGCGAAATCTCCAGGCCAGCGCCGGACAGCAGGCCGGGACCGATCATTATGTCGTAGGCACGATCGCCAAGGCCGACTTCGACGGTGACGGGTGCGACGTCGCTCATGGCCGGGCCTCGTCGCTGGCTTGTACAAGCGCAACGCCAAAATGGCCGCACAGCGCCGCGACCACTTCGAAGGCGATGACCTCCTTGCGGTCGTCGCGGGTCGGCACGGTGATGTCCGATGTGGCATATACGGGATACCGCTCGCCCATCAGCCGCTCGAGCACGGCGCGTGGATCAGGGCTTTTGAGCAATGGCCGGTTCTGCTTCTTGGATACGCGCTCCATCAACAAATCGAGCTCGGCCTTGAGCCACACCGAGACGCCATGCGTGGCGATCGCCTCGCGCGTCTGCGCGTTCATGAAGGCGCCGCCACCGGTCGACAGCACCTGCGGGCCGTTTTCCAGGAGGCGCAGGATGACGCGCTGCTCCAAGGCACGGAATTCGGTCTCGCCATAGCGCTCGAACAGCTCGGGCACGGTCATGCGCGACACGCTTTCGATCTCCTGGTCGCTGTCGATGAAGGGCAGCGAAAGCATCGCCGCCACCTTGCGGCCGATCGCCGTCTTGCCGGCGCCCATCAGGCCGACGAAGACGATGGAGCGGCTGCCCAGCCGCTCCAGCAGCTCGGCATGGCCCTCGCCGGGAGGATTTGCTTGTAGCGCGTTCATACGAGCCCTCTTTGTCGGCGTTATCGACATCAAAAGCCTGTTTGCGTCAAGCACGGCAAGCAGGTCCCGGAAAAGTGTCAGCGGTTTTCCGAACAGGACCTGCGCCAAAACAAGCAGGTCCCGGAAAGTGTTATACGGTTTGCCGGCAAGGACCTGCGTTAGGACAACAGGCTTCTACCTTGAATTGGCCGGATTGGCGTCCCATAAGGGCACAGGGTTTGGAAATGCAGAACAAGAGACGGGCGCATATTGATGCCGACACTGTTTCGCTTTGTCGTGACGCTGACGATTCTGGCCGGCATTGCCTATGGCACGATGTTCGCGCTGGCCATGTTCGTCGAACCGAAAAAGGCCGAAATGAGCGTGCGCATCCCGCCCGAAAAGCTGAACCCCAAGAAGAACTGACGCCAACGACATGAACAGCGCGGCGCGCATCGAGGCCTTCCTGGAGATGATGAGCGCCGAGCGGGGCGCGGCCGAAAACACGCTGTCCTCCTACCGCCGCGACCTGGAAGACGCTTCGATGGCAATCAGCGGCGGGCTCGCGGGCGCGGCCGCCGCCGACATCCGCGCCTATCTCGACGATATCGCCGCGCGCGGCTTCGCCGCCACCTCGCAGGCGCGCAAACTGTCGGCCATCCGCCAATTCTTCAAGTTCCTCTACGCCGAGGGCCTGCGTGGCGACGACCCGACCGGCACGCTGGACAGTCCGAGGAAGGGCCGTCCGCTGCCGAAGACGATGAGTGAGGCCGAGACCGGCCGGCTGATCGACCGCGCCGCTACCGAAGCGGGCGACGCCGACGGCGGCGACCGTCCGGCGCGGCTGCGCCTGCATGCACTGGTTGAGGTGCTCTACGCCACCGGCCTGCGCGTTTCCGAACTGGTCGGCCTGCCGGTGACGGTGGCGCTGCGCGATGACCGCTTCTTCATGGTGCGCGGCAAGGGCGACAAGGAGCGCATGGTGCCGCTCTCGGCCAAGGCGCGCGCCGCCATGCGGGCCTGGCTTGCCGCCAGGGCAGAGCGGCCGGCCCTCGCCGCCAGCCCCTTCCTGTTTCCGGCCGCCTCCGACACCGGCCACCTCTCCCGTCAGGTCTTCGCCCGCGACCTCAAAGGGCTTGCCGCAAGGGCCGGCATCGCCTCGGCCAAGATCTCGCCGCATGTGCTGCGCCACGCCTTCGCCAGCCACCTCCTGCAGAACGGCGCCGATCTCAGGGCCGTGCAGCAGCTGCTCGGCCACGCCGACATCTCCACCACCCAGATCTACACCCATGTGCTGGAAGAGCGGCTGGTGCGGCTGGTCAATGATCATCATCCGCTTGCCGACTAGGCCTCATGTCGCTATGTGAGGGCGACGTTCCATCGCCCGGGGCCCCTGTTTTCGAGGGTTTCGCCAGCCATTGCCTTCCGAACTGTCGGTCCGCTCAAGAATGTACAACTACCTCGATTTCGAAAAGCCGGTGCAGGATCTCGAAGGCAAGATCCTGGAACTGAAGAAGCTTGCCGAGAACGGCGAGGCCGTCGATGTCGGCGACGAGATCAGCCGGCTGGAGAAGCGCTCGCGCGATGCGCTGCGCGAGGCCTACAAGGCGCTGACGCCCTGGCAGAAGGTGCAGGTGGCGCGCCATCCCGACAGGCCGCATTGCGTCGACTACATCAAGGGCCTGCTCAGCGATTTCACGCCGCTCGCCGGCGACCGCAATTTCGGCGAGGATCAGGCGATCGTCGGCGGCTTCGCCCGCTTCCGAGGCGAGCCGGTGGCGGTGATCGGCCAGGAGAAGGGCTCGGACACGGCGAGCCGGCTGAAGCACAATTTCGGCTCGGTGCGGCCGGAAGGCTACCGCAAGGCGGTGCGGCTGATGGAGCTTGCCGACCGCTTTAAGATCCCGCTTCTGACGCTGGTCGACACCGCCGGCGCCTATCCCGGCGTCGGCGCCGAGGAACGCGGCCAGGCCGAGGCGATTGCCCGCTCGACCTCGGCCTGTCTGGCGCTCAAGGTACCGTCGATCTCGGTGGTGATCGGCGAAGGCGGTTCGGGCGGTGCCATCGCCATCGCCACCGCCAATCGGGTCTACATGCTGGAGCATGCCATCTATTCGGTGATCTCGCCGGAGGGCGCAGCCTCGATCCTGTGGCGCGACACCACCCGCTCCAGGGACGCGGCGACCAACATGAAGATCACCGCCCAGGATCTTTACGAAATGAAGATCATCGACGCCATCGTCCCCGAGCCGCTCGGCGGCGCCCATCGGGCGCCGGAGACGGTGATCGCCGCCACCGGCGACCTCATCGCCAAGACGATGAAGGATTTTGCCGGCGCCAACACCGATTTCCGTGAGCAGCGTCGCGAGAAATACCTGGCCATGGGACGCAGCCTCTAGTGCCCGGAAATGTGGGCGGTTCTGGGAGGGCTTAAGGCGCATCGCCTAACACCGTTTCAGCCCGACGCGCTTTATATCCGGGCAGTTCCATCAAACGTTTGGAACGGTTTTCCGTCCGGAAGGCGCCACCCACATCGGTGGTCCAGGCGGCGATCCGGTGGTTCGGAGCGGGGCCGCCATAGACACTTTGCTTTAACGGCTGCTAATTAAGCTTCTCGTTTCGGGGGATTTGAAATGAAGAAATACGAGAAACCCACGCTGATCAAAGCGGCCCGCCTGCAAGCACTGACGGCCCAACAAGCGACTTCCCAGCCGCCAGTGGAAAACGGCAACAGCAATGGCACTGGCACCGACGTCAACTAGTCCCCGTCAAATCCGTTTCTGTCAAAACGTCTGATCGCCCTGGAATAGCTTCGGCCGCTACGCGGCAAAGTGGTGTACGGGCACGATTCCGCCACAAAAATGCCGCCGCGTTCGGCTCAATGAAATTGCCGCGAGGGGTCGTTCGAGGCTTGCGGTAAGGATTTTTCAAGGTTAACGGGCTTACGGTCCGCTCATGTTCAGCGTGCGGGCCTGGCGGTTGAACCCGTGGCCCGAGGGAAAGACTAAGCCGTACCATGTTTGCCAAGCTTGCCCGTACCGGAGTCCTGATCGCCGCCATCGGCGTCGCCGGCTGCAACGATTCCTCGATGAAGGATTTCGCGCCGGAGGCCAACAAGCCGCTGCCGGACAAGATCCTGGCCGACATGAAGGCCAAGGGCATGGTCCGCACCTCGTCGGTGATGGCCCGTATCTTCAAGGAAGAGGGCAAGCTGGAGATCTGGAAGGCCAAGACCAATGGCCGCTACGAGATGGTGGCCAGCTACGACATCTGCAAATGGTCGGGCAAGCTCGGGCCGAAGTACACGGAAGGCGACCGCCAGGCGCCGGAAGGCTTCTATACGGTCCGGCCCTCGCAGATGAACCCGCGCTCGAACTACCATCTGTCCTTCAACATCGGCTATCCCAACGCCTATGACCGCGCCAATGGCCGCACCGGCTCCAACCTGATGGTGCATGGCGCCTGCTCGTCGTCGGGCTGCTATTCGATGACCGATGCCCAGATCGAGCAGATCTACGCCTTCGGCCGCGATGCCTTCCAGGGCGGGCAGACCGAGTTCCAGATCCAGGCCTTTCCGTTCCGCATGACCGCCGCCAACATGGCGCGCTACCGCAACGACCCGAACTACGATTTCTGGAAGATGCTGAAGGTCGGCTACGACAATTTCGAGATCACCAAGGTGCCGCCGAAGGTCGACGTCTGCGAAAAGCGCTACGTCTTCAATCAAGTGGCTCCCGAAGGCACGACCTTCGATCCCACCGGGCCCTGCCCCGCCACCACGCAGCCGGATTCGCTGAAGAGCGCCTATAGCGCCTATCAGAGCACCTATGACTCGGCCTTCAACGGCGCGGTCAAGTCCAGCGCGCCGGCGCCCAAGCCGACGATTGCCGGCATCAAGGAAGCCAGCATCGTTTCCGACTGGTCGAAGCGCCGCGCCCGCGGCGAGCGCGTGCCGATCGACCCGCCATCGATGAACGGCGACGGCTCGGTGACCGAGACCGCGCGCATGGGCCGTATCGATTCGCCGCTCGGCCGCAAGATGGCCGCGCTCGACGCCGAGAAGGAAGCCAAGCGCAAGGCCGAGGAACAGCGGCTCGCAGCCATACAGGCAGCCAAGGCCGCCAAGGAAGCTGCCAAGGCCCAGGCATTGGCCGAGGCGGAAGCCGCCAAGCAGGCTGCCCAGCAGCCGGTCACCACCGCGGGCGTCGAAGCGGCCGAACCGGCAGCCGAAACGCAGGCCGCGAGCGCCGACGACGGCACGGTGACGAAGCTGAAGAAGAAGCTGCTCGGCATGTTCGGCGGCTGAGGTTTTGGCTGATGCATGTCGCCCAAAGTGTAGGGCGGTTTTGGGACAACGACATGCTTGAAAAAAGAGAAAAGCGCCCCGCCGTCTACGATCTCAAGGGGCTGAACTGTCCCCTCCCCGTGCTAAAGGCGAAGAAGCGGCTGGCCGCGATGCGGCCAGGCAGCCTGATCTGGCTGGAAACCACCGATCCGCTTGCCGTCATCGACATTCCGGCCTTCTGCTCGGACGCAGGCCATCAGCTCGTCGAAACGGCGGCGGTGTCCGGCGGCCATCGCTTCCTGGTCGAGCGCGGCGCCGCCTGAGTTCGCGGTCCTGGCCCCTTACCGTCGCCCGGCTATGGCCAGCGGATTGTCCTCCAGCGCCGCGCGGTCGGGCGTGTCGATCGACGGCCTGTTGGTGAGGGCGGCGAACAGCCGGCGCACATAGTCCTCCGGCATGTCGAGCGTGATCAGCACCAGCCTGGTGCCGCGATTGCCCTCCGGCCAGGCCGGCAGCCTTGCCGGCGGGTGCAGGAT